>JBGPLH010000059.1:0-12904 GCA_041486365.1 Thermodesulfobacteriota bacterium
AGCCGCTGCCTTCCGTTCCCCGATCGCCTCCTCGAGGAGGGTCCGCGCCAGGCGGCTCGCGCTCCCGACGCAATCCGCGAGCGACACCCCCCCCAGGTACGCGCCGGCGAGGTGAAGCCCGGGGAAGGACCGCTCGATCGCGCGGGCCTCCCTCACGACGCGGCCGTAGCCCAGGTTGTACTGCGGGATCGCCCGCGGCCACCGCGTCACGCGGCGGAACACGGGGTCCGGCAGGGGGCCCAGGGCGTGATGCAGGTCGTCCAGCACGGCGCCGAGGATTTTCTCCTCCGTCCAGTCGATCACCTCGCGGTGCGCCGTTCCTCCGGCGAGGACCGTGAGGCCGACGTGCCCCGCGGGGGCGCGCCCCGGGAAGAGCGAGGACGTGTAGAGACATCCCGCGAGCGCCTGCGACGCGCCGCGCCCCGCGAGGTACCCGAAGCCCTCCGGGGTCCTTCTCAGGGCCCGTGCCTCGAATCCGAGCGCGACGCTCACCACCGGCGCGTAGACGACGCAAGCCAGCGCGGCAGGGGCTTCGTGGATCCCCGCGAGCAACCGCGCCGCCTCCGCGGCCGGTGCCGCGAGGACGAGCCGCGGCGCCCGGAGCCGCGGCGAATCACCGATCTCCACGTCGAATCCCGCGGGGCTCCAGCCGATCCGCGAGACGTCCGCGGACAGGAGCACGCGATCGCCGAGCGCCTCCGCGAGCGCGCGCGGCAGCTCGTCAAGTCCCTCCTCGAAGGAGACTGGGCGCGGAGGCGCCATCCCCTCCTTGCGCAGCGCGAATGCGCCGCGCACGAGGCTTCCGTGCTTCGCCTCGAGCGCAAAGAGGCTCGGCATCGCCCAGCGGAGCGAGAGGCACTCCGGATCGCCGGCCGCGACCCCGGACACGAAGGGGAAGACCAGCCCTTCCAGGACCTCCTTCCCCAGGCGCCGGCGCACGAACCCGGCGACCGACTCCTCCGCGTCCGCACCCGGGGGAGGAACGAACGGCTCACGCAGCGCCCGCGCCTTTCCGCGCAGGGAGAGGAGCGGCGTGGTGATCAATCCGAGCGGGGAGAAGGGGATCGGCGTGAGGCCGCGCCGGCCGTCCTGCACGAAGCGCGCCTTCGCCACATCTCCAGGATCCCGCAAGCGCGCCCCGAGGCCCGCCGCCTCGCACAGGCGCGCCACGTCTCCCGGGGCCCAGCCGAGCGTGTTCGGTCCCTGGTCGAAGACCCAGCCCCCCTCGCGCAGCGTGCGGATGCAGCCGCCGGGGACGGCGTCACGCTCCAGCAGGCGGACGTCGAGTCCTTTCCGCGCGAGCCAGAAGGCGCAGGTGAGGCCGGAGATTCCTCCACCCACCACGATCACGTCGGCCCGGGATCGATCCATGTCGTCGTCTTTCATGCGTTCGCGCCGAGCCTCAGGCCGCCGCTGCCGCCCGCGGGAAGTCGCACTTCAGCGCGTCGCAGCGGCCGGCGGGGCGCGCGACGGCCTCGAGCGTGAGCCTTCGCAGGCAGTCGATGAAGTCAGGGCGGCATCCCGGCGTCGGGAGCCGCCGGTAATCAAGACCCGCGGCCCGAGCGGGCTCCCCGTACAGGATGTCCAGCTCGTAGAGCGTCTCCTGGTGCTCGCTCACGAACGAAATAGGGTAGACCAGGAGCGGCCCGTCGCGCCGCTCGCGGAACTCCCGCACCACTTCCTCCGTCGAGGGCTCGAGCCACCGCACCGGCCCCACCTTGCTCTGGTACGAGAGCCGCACCTCGCCCTCGAATCCCAACCGCGCGACGACGGCGCGCACCGTCGCCTCGACCTGCCCGGCGTAGGGGTCTCCCGTCGCGATCCGGAGCGGGAGCCCGTGGGCCGAGAACAGGAGGGACGCGCGGCGGCGCTCCTCCTGCGGGAGCCGCGCGAGCGCCTCCTCGATGATCGCCGACACGGTCTCGATGAACGCGGGGTGGTCGTGGTAGGAGGCGACCAGGTGCACGGGAAGATCGCCCGCGCCCGCGCCGGCGCGCAGCGCTTCCCGCCGGAAGTCGGTGAGGGAGGAGCCCGTGGTGGCGCGACTGAAGTGCGGATAGAGCGGAAGGAGCACGAAGCGCGTCGCGCGAGCTTCCCGGGCCGCGCGCAGCGCCAGGTCGGTCCGGAAGCCCCAATAGCGCATGGCGGGGAGGACGATGAAGTCGCCGTCGGCGGCGTGCGAGCCCTTCAGCGCAACCTCCAGCGCGCGCGCCTGCCGCGCTGTCTCGGCGTTGAGCGGGGACGCGCCGCCGATCGCGCGGTAGCACTCCTGCGACGCGCGCGTGCGCGCCGCGGCGATGATCCACGCGAGCGGCGTCCGTAGGAGCGCCGCGGGGGCGGGCAGCGCGAGGATATCGGGGTCCGAGAAGATCCGGCGCAGGAAGGGGCCCACCTCGGCCATGGAGTCGGGGCCCCCGTAGTTGAACAGCAGCACGGCAGTTCGTTCACGCCGGCTCATCATCTCCTCATCGAACGACCGCCGAGGCCGCACCCCGCGTCCCGTGCGAAAGCACGGGGCGGGAAAGCTCGATGTGAGCGCGACCCTCCCAGCGGCAGGGACGTCGCATCTGTTAATTGATGCGCAGCTTGAGGAAAGTATACCAGCAATAAAATAATGAAGCCTAGTTCATATTCATCTTGACATCTACGAAGGAGTCGGTTTAGGATTTCTCCGAAGTATATGAACCTGAGGTCAGGTTTTGTCAAGGAAACACCGATGAGCCGGAACAGGGGGAAGGCACCTCCTCCGGCAGGCTTCTCCCGGGCGGGCGACATCGCGGAATTCGGCGCTGCGCCCGGGCCCGAGCACGGAAGAACGCGACGCTCTGCCGAGCGTTCACGTCGTTCTCCGAGGAGTCGCCGACATGGATCTCGCGCAGCTGTCGCGACGGGAGTTCCTCAAGGCCGGAGGCTCCGTCGCCCTTGGCCTTTCCTTGCTGCACCGCCTCCCCTTCGAGGCGGGTGAGGCTTCCGCCGCCACCGGCACCGCTCCCGGTCCCCGGTACACCTCCTTCGAAGATCTCTACCGCGCCCGCTGGAAGTGGGATCGCGTGACGCGCGGCACGCACTGCGTCGACTGCTACCCGGGAAACTGCTCCTGGAACGTCTATGTGAAGAACGGGATCGTCTGGCGGGAGGAGCAGGCGGCCCCCTACCCCACCGTGGAGCCGGGCGTGCCCGACATGAACCCGCGCGGCTGCCAGAAAGGGGCCTCCTTCAGCGCGGTGATGTACGGCGCCGAGCGGATCCGCTACCCGCTGAAGCGCGTCGGTCCGCGCGGCTCGGGGAAGTGGAAGCGGATCTCCTGGGATCAGGCGCTCACGGAAGTGGCCGACGGCATGATCGACGCGATCGAGTCGACGGGCCCGGAGTCGGTGGTCCTGGAGCTCGGACCCGGGAACCTCGGGATCTTCCAGGCGGCCGGCGTGTCGAAGTTCATGATGCAGATCGGCGCCACGGCGCTTGACGTCGACGGGATCATCGGCGACTTCAACGCTGGGAACTACATCACCTTCGGCAAGTTCCACCATGTCTCCAGCGTAGACGACTGGTTCCACGCCGATCTGATCCTCATCTGGCACATGAACCCCGTCTACACGCGCATCCCCTCCTACCACTTCATCTCCGAGGCCCGGTACAAGGGGGCCGAGGTCGTGACCATCGCGCCCGACTTCTCGCCGTCGGCCATCCACGCGGACCGCTATCTCCCCGTATCGCTGGGCACCGACGCCGCGCTCGCGCTCGGCGCCTGCCAGGTGATCCTCGCCGAGAACCTCATGCACGCGGACTTCGTGCGGGAACAAACTGATCTCCCGCTCCTCGTCCGCACGGACACGGGGCGGTACCTGCGCGAGAGCGACCGGAAGAAGGAGGCCCGGGAGGATCAGCTCTACTGGCTCGACGAGAAGACGCACAAGGTCGTGCGCGCCCCGCTCCAGACCCTCGCCACGGGCGCGGTGACACCGGCGCTCGATGGTGTTGCCACTGTCCGGCTTGCCGACGGGACCAAGGTCGAGGTCGAGCCGGTCCTGGCGCGGCTCCGGCGCATGCTCGACGCACACTACACGCCCGACCAGGCCTCCGCGATCTGCGGAACGCCGGCGGAGGAGATCCGCAATCTCGCCCGGAAGGTGGCGAAGAAGAAGACCCACCTGCTCGTGGGCTGGAACGCCGCCAAGTACTACCACGGAGACCTGATGGAGCGGTCCCAATGCCTGCTTCTCGCGCTCACGGGGAACTGGGGAAAGCAGGGGACCGGCACGCGCGGCTGGAACGAGTGCGGTGACGCCAAGCACATCTTCTGGGGCCGCCGCTCGGCCACCGCCGCGGAAGGGGACCGGGTCGAGAAGACGCTCGCGGCGCTGAACAAGCGCATCCAGGAGAAGGACCCGACGCTCTCGGATGAAATGGTCGCCATCGAGCGCGAGCGGATCCTCGGATCGGTGGCCGGCTACGCTCCGCCGATCTTCTACTGGAACAACCACGCCGGCTACGACAAGGTCTGGGCGAACCCAGCCTGGGGCGACAGGTCCATGAAGCGCCCCTTCGCCGAGTACTGGAAGGAGGCGCTCGAGAAGGGCTGGTGGACCGGTTACACGGAACCGAAGCCGTCAAGCGTGCCACAGGTGTACGTCGGCGTCGCGGGAAGCACGATCCGGCGCACGCGGGGCGGGCAGAAGCAGCTACTCGGCGTTCTGTGGCCGAAGCTCAAGCTCGTCGTGTCCGTCGACCCGCGGATGAGTCAGACCTGCCGTTACTCCGACATCATCCTCCCGCCGGCCTGGTTCTACGAGCGGGCCGACTTCCGGTTCTTCACGCCGAGCGTCTCCTTCAACACCTTCACCGACCAGGCCGTCGCGCCGGTCGGCGACACGAAGACCGAGTGGGAGATGTTCGGCCTCCTCGCGAAGAAGGTGGGAGAGCGCGCGAAGGCGCGGGGCCTCACGGAGTTCAAGCGCACGCGGGAACTCACCCGATCGATGATCGAGCTGCTCCCGCCGGCGCTCCAGAAGGCGCACGAACTCCTCGGAGACGACCTTTTCCAGCGCGCCGTGAGCCTCACGCTGCCGGGCCTCTCGCGCTCGCTCCGCCGCAAGGTGAAGTACGGCGACCTCTACAAGGAGTACACCTTCGGCGGGCAGATCAGCGAGAAGGACAACAACAAGGCGCTCGAGCTGTTCGTCGCCGACTCCGTTCGGGAGGGTTTCTTCCCGGAGGGGACCACACTCCAGACCTACAAGGACAAGGCGGTCGTCCGGATGGTCGGGATCGGCAAGTACGACCCGGCCGGTTTGAACGTCGCCACGGACATCCACCCCGACAAGACGGTGAACCCGCTCTCGTGGCACACCGAGAAGAAGATCCCCTACCCCACCTACTCGCGTCGCGCTCAATTCTACATCGACCACCCTTGGTTCCTGGAGGCGGGGGAAGCGCTCCCCGTCCACAAGGACAACCCGACGATGGGCGGCAACTTCCCGCTCGAGATGACCAGCGGGCACATGCGCTGGAGCGTCCACTCGATCTGGATCACGCAGAAGCTGATCCTGCGCACGAACCGCGGGAAGCCGCTGCTCTTCGTAAATCCCAAGGATGCGGCGGCCCGCGGGATCGAGGACGACAACCTCGTGCGCGTGTGGAACGACTACGCCTCCTTCCACGTGAACGTTGCGATCATGCCGTCGATGCGGCCCGGGCAGGTCATGATGTACCACGCCTGGGAGCCCTACCAGTTCCCGAAGGGTAAGTCCTACGACATCGCGATCCCCGGCATGATCAAGTACCTCCACCTCGCCGGCGGCTACGGCCATCTGAACTTCTGGCGCTGGAACTGGCAGCCCACCCAGGCCGATCGCGCGACGCGCGTGGAGATGGAGAGGGCATGAAAACGCTCCCCCGCACCCGGACGCCCCGCCGGGCGCTCCACGCCCTGCATGCCACGAACTTCCTCGTCCTCACGGCGACCGGGCTCCTGATCCAGTTCCCCGAGTGGCGCGCATCCCTCCTCGGCGGGTACGGCACGCTCCTCTCGGCGACGCACCGCTGGTGCAGCGTCGTGTTCGGCGTCCTCCCCATCCTGATGGTCCTGTGGATCGGCCCCTGGCTCTGGCGCGACGCCTGGAAGAACGCGTCGCGGCGCAACGGGCGCCCGATCCGCCGCGGGAACCTCATCGCGGCCATGGCCGGCGCCGTGGGGTTCGTCGGGACGGGCGCGATCCTCTGGTGGGATCCACCGGGTGCACCGCGCGCCCTCTTCGACGTTTCCCTTCTCATCCACCGCGTCCTCACCTACGGGGGGCTCGCGGTGCTCGTCGCGCACCTGTTCTGGATCCGGCGCCTCCTGTGGGCGAAGGCGCGTGTCGCGATGGCCTGGCGACCCGTCGCGGGCCGTCCCGCTTCGACGGCGGCCGTGATGCAGGGCACGACCGCGAGAGGTGACTCATGTTGATCGCGAAGAAGACCGGCGGTGGCGATCCATTGAACCCGGAAGCGCCCGAGTGGGCGCAGGCCGCCCCCCAACGGGTGACTTTCGCGCCGACGCCAATCGGGCTCCAGCCCACCCCCTACATCCAGAAACAGTGGGCGGTGAAACCCTACGGCCGGGCGGGACACGCCGAGGTCCGGGCGCTCACGGACGGACGGTCGATCTTCATCCGGCTGGACTGGCCCGACGCGACCGAGGACCGCGACCCGAAGCGGATCGACGCCTTCGCCGACGGTGCGGCGGTCGTCTTCCCGGTGAACGGCGACGCCCCGCTGACCACGATGGGGGCCCCCGACGCCCCCGTGAACGCTTGGCACTGGCGCGCCGACCTGCCCGAGGGGACGGGGCGCAACGTGCTGGCGCAGGGGATCGGCACGTCGCAGGAGAGCAACGCGAGCGCCGTGAAGACAGCCTCCCTCTGGAAGGCGGGGCGCTGGGCGGTCGTCTTTTCCCGTCCGCTCCACGTCGGCGGCGCGGAGGGAGGAGGCGCGGAACTCGCCCCGGGCGCGGAAACGAAGGTGGCCTTCGCGGTGTGGAACGGATCCAACGGCGAGCGGGCGGGCATCAAGGCCTGGTCGCAGTCCTGGCTTTCCCTCAGGGTCGAAGGCTAGGCGAAGGGAGCGACGATGAGCGTCACGAAACCGAAACGTCAGGTCGCCATGGTGATGGACCTGAACAAGTGCATCGGCTGCCAGACCTGCACGATCGCCTGCAAGCGGCTCTGGACCCGCGAAGAAGGCATGGAGTACATGTGGTGGAACACGGTGAACACCCAGCCGGGCGGCGGGACGCCCCGTGACTGGGAAAAGATGGGCGGCGGGTTCAAGGAGGGCGAGGCCCAGTCCGGCCGCCTCCCCACGCGCGAGGACTTCGGCGACGCCTGGGAGTTCAACTACCAGGAGGTCTTCTACGGCGGCAAGGGCGACTCGGTCCACCTGAAGGTGGTGGGCGAGGAGCCCAAGTGGGGGCCCAACTGGGACGAGGACCAGGGCGCCGGCGAGTATCCCAACTCCTACTACTTCTACCTGCCGCGAATCTGCAACCACTGCACCCATCCGGCGTGCCTCGAGGCCTGCCCGCGCAAGGCGATCTACAAGCGCAAGGACGACGGCATCGTCCTGATCGATGACCAGCGCTGCCGCGGTTACCGTTTCTGCATGGAGGCGTGTCCCTACAAGAAGATCTACTTCAACGAGGCCAAGAAGGTCGCCCAGAAGTGCATCTTCTGCTTCCCCCGGATCGAACAGGGCGTGACGACCGCCTGCTCGCGCCAGTGCCCGGGCCGCGTGCGATTCGTGGGCTATCTCGACGACCCGGCGGGTCCCATCCACAAGCTCGTGAAGCAGTGGAAGGTGGCGATCCCGCTCCACCCCGAGTTCGGCACCGAGCCCAACGTGTTCTATGTGCCGCCCATCGCCCCGCCCGCCTTCGACGCGAACGGGAACATCGACGAGACGAAGCCGCGGATCCCCATGGAGTACCTTCGATCGCTCTTCGGTCCCGCGGTCGATGAGGCGCTCGCCACGCTCAAGGGCGAGATGGCCAAGACGCGGGCTGGCGGCAAGTCGGACCTGATGGACGTCCTGATCGCCTATAAATGGACCGACATGTTCAAACCGTTCGATCGCGATCCCGCGACGATCGTCTGGAAGACCTGACTGGCGGGCCGGGAGGCGCGCTTTTCCGGAGAGCGACGAGCAGGCCCGGAATGGCGCACGGGGGTGAATGCCAGGCGTGCCTCCCGGCCCCCTTCTTCCCTGGCGATCCGCGCGCAGGGGAGCCCGAGGCGGACCTCGATGCCTGACTCCAGGATCACGCGGCGGGCGTTTCTGCTTGCCGCCGGCGTCACCAGCGTCTCCCTGGCCCTGTGGAAGCTCGCGCCTCGCAAGGCGGGGCTTCCTGCCTCTCCCCGTCACGGCACCCTCCCGATCACACCTCCGCTCTACGGCGGCTTCGAAGACCTCTACCGCAAGCGCTGGACCTGGGACCGGGTCACCGCCGGAGCGCACCTCCGCGTGAACTGCATCTCCACCTGCGCCTTCGACCTCTACATCAAGGACGGCATGGTCCTGCGCGAGGAGCAGGCGGCCGTCTACAAGCAGTCGAGCCCCGATGTTCCCGACTACAACCCCCGCGGGTGCAACAAGGGGGCCTGCTACAGCGAGCTCACCTACGCTCCGAACCGGATCAAGTACCCACTCCAGCGCGTGGGCGAGCGCGGCTCCGGCAAGTGGAAGCGCATCTCCTGGGACGAGGCGCTTGATCGCGTCGCCGAGGGGATCGTGCGGGCGGCGAAGGATCACGGCCCGGAGTCGATCGTCTACGACCACGGCACGACGAACATCGACTTCGGCCCCGGGACGGCCTCGGAAATGCGCCTCTTCTCGCTCCTGGGCGCCACGATCATCGATTCCTGGGCGGGCGTCGGCGACATGCCGATGGGCGCGGTGCAGACCTGGGGCATGTTCAACGTGGACGGGACGAGCGACGACTGGTTCCGCTCGGACTACATCGTGGTCTGGGCCGGCAATCCCGCCGTCACGCGGATCCCCGAGGCTCATTTCCTCCACGAGGCGCGGTACCGTGGCGCACGGCTGGCGGTCGTGGCGCCCGACTACAGCCCCACGGCGATCCACGCGGATCTCTGGGTACCCGTCGAGCCTGGCGCCGACGCGGCCATCGCGCTCGCCTGCGCCCAGGTCATCGTGGACGAGGGGCTCGTGAAGGAGGACTACGTCCGCGAGCAGACCGACCTCCCCTTCCTCGTCCGGGAGGACACGGGACGCTTCCTGCGGCAAGCCGATCTCAAGAGGGGCGGATCGGAGGAGCGCTTCTATTTCTTCGACGAGGTCGCCGGCCGGATCGCGGAGGCGCCGGGCACCGCCGGGCGCGCGCGCGGCTCGCTCAGGCTCGGGAAGACGCGCCCCTCCCTCGCGGGCGCCCGCCCCGTGACGCTCGCCGACGGCAGGACCGTGAACGTGCGACCCGTCTTCGACCTCCTGCGCGAGGAGCTTTCCCGCCACACGCCGGAGCAGGTGGCGCAGACCACCGGCACTTCGCCTTCCGTCATTCGCGCGCTGGCGCGCGGCATCGGCAAGGCGCCCGCCGCGATGATCATCGCCTCCTGGGGCGCCTGCAAGCACTACCACAGCGACCTCGCGATGCGCGCGATGATCCTCCTCATGGCCCTCACCGGAAACCAGGGAAAGCCGGGCGGCGGCCTGCGCGTCGCGGCCTGGTGGACGCTGACGGGCTTCGAGGAGCTCTCGGCGGGAAAACAGCAGGGACTCCTCGCGAAGATCGCCATCAAGGTCCTCGGGCACGCCCCCGCCCGCGCGGCGGAGGAGTTCTACACCAAGGAGACGCGCAAGCGCCCCTTCTCCCCTTCCTCCCTCTTCCTGCACGTCCACGGCGGCCTGGACCGGGTGGCAGGCCGGCCCGGCCTGGGCGATCCGACCCAGGGCGTCTCGATGAACGACGCGCTCGGGGAGGCCCTGGAGAAGAAGTGGGTCGACGTCCACCCGAAGCCGGGCCAGGACCCGAAGGTCTTCATCTTCACCGGACCCAACCCGCTGCGCCGCTGGCCGGCGCCCCAGGTGGTGCGCGAGACGCTGTGGCCCAAGCTCGACCTCGTCGTCTGCGCCAACTTCCGGATGTCCACCTCGGCGATGTACTCGGACATCGTGCTGCCGGCCGCGGGCTACTACGAGAAGATCGGGATCAAGTACTCGATGTCCTATCTCCCCTACATCGTCTTCGGCGACGCGGGGATGAAGCCGCTTTACGAGTCGCGGGACGAGTGGGACATCTTCGCGTCGCTGGCGGAGCGGATCCAGCAGAAGGCCCGGGCGCAGGGGGTCGGACGGCTGCCGGGGGCCCATCCGGATGCGGCGCCCTTCGACCGGATCCACGAGGCCTGGAGCGACGGCGGCCGCTTCCGGGAGGGGCACCCGGAGGAAGGGATGCAGTACATCCTCGACCGTTCGGACGTGACCGGGGGACTGACCTGGAAGGAGGCCGTGGAGCGCCGCGCCGTGCCCATTCGCACCAGCGGTCCCTACGCGCCCGTGAACGCCATCGGCTCCACCGTGCGCGGACTCGAGGTGGTGACGCCCTCGCAGTGGTTCACCGTGGAGAAGGAGCCCTGGCCCACGCTCACGGGTCGGCAGCAGTTCTACATCGATCACCCCTGGTACGTGAGGGCCGGGGAGGCGCTCCCCACTTCGAAGCCCTCGCCCGAGACCGGTGGGAAGCATCCGCTCCGTCTCACCGGAGGGCACACGCGCTGGAGCGTGCACACGATGTGGCGCGACCAGCGGCTCATGCTGAGGCTTCAGCGCGGGGAACCGGTGCTCTTCATCAATCCAGGCGACGCGGGGGCCCGCGGCATCGCCGATCACGATCTCGTCCGCGTCGGGAACGACATCGGCGCCTTCGAGGCCCACGCGAAGATCGCCCCGCCGATGCGCCCCGGGCAGGTGCACATCTATCACGCCTGGGAGCCCTTCCAGTTCCGCAACTGGCGCGGCGCCCACGAGCCGATCGCGTCGCCCTGGAAACCGATCCATCTCGTGGGAGACTACGGGCAGCTGCACTACCGGATGTACTACGGCGCGCCCGGCTTCCATCCGAGGGGCACCACGGTCGAAGTCACGCGGGCGTGATACACGCGGCCCAGTGAAGGAGCGTACGATGGAAGCGATGGAGGAGACCGCGGTGGAGCTTTCAGGACTGGGTGAGGGGCCGGAGCGGCAGGCGGCGCGGCGCAGCGACCTGTACCGGCTGCTGGCGGGCGCCTTCTCCTTCCCGACGGCGGAGCTGGTGGAGGTCGTGGGTTCCGGGGAGCTGCGCGCCGCGCTCGCCGAGGCCGCCGCCGGGCTGCCCTATCCGATCGAATCCCCCGCATCCGATCCGCGCCTCGCGGATGCCGGGGCCGACGCGGACACCCTCGAGGTGGAATACATCCGGCTCTTCGACGTGGGGACGGGCGGCGGGCCTCCCTGCGCGCTCTACGGGGGCCACTGGAAGGGCGATCGCCTGCGCGTGATGGAGGAGGCGATCCGCTTCTATGAGCACTTCGGGCTGGGCATCCCGGATCCGCGCCCCGAGCTGCCCGACCACATCACGGTGTCGCTAGAGTTCCTCCACTATCTCGCATTCCGGGAAACCGAGGCACGCAAGGCCGGCCAGGATCCTTCCGACTACGTTCGGGCCGAGCGTGACTTCCTGGACCGCCAGGTGCTCGGCTGGTTCCCGCTCGTTGCCCACAAGCTCACGGGCCAGCAGCCGCACCCCTTCTTCCAGGCGCTGGCCGACTTCTCGCTCTCCTTCTTCCAGGCCGACCGGGAGTACCTCGCGCGGACCGCGTGAGGACCCCCGTCTTCGCCCGGTGCGGCGACGAGGGCGCCCCGCGGCTCCTCCATAAATCGTCGGGCTTTTCCTCCACGTAGCGCGTGTAATCCCCTTCCCCATCGCGTCTCCCGCCCCGGGGGAAGGCCCCCGCTCGGTCAATTGCTCTCGACCCCTACAGCCACCCGGAGCCCCTTCTCCGTTCCGAGGGCATGCCTGAGGACCGGCCGGGAACTCAAGCGACGGGCCTTAAAATCCTTAATAAATTCAGGCAGAACGAGTTTTCAGGATGAGATGGACTCCCGACCTGGGGAGGACCGGTTGACCCTCCGCACGGGAATTCGACTCGACATGGATAATTTTTGTGACACCTCTCCGCCGAACTCGCCACTAGCCAGTTGGGTGCGGTTTACCCTCACCCAAAATCCGAGTTCGATGGGACTCGGGGGGGTCACAGGTGCCCGTCGGGATCGATATCCCCAAGGGTCCGATCACCGCCAAGAGGGAAGGCCTATGCCGAAGCGATTAACCATTCTGTTATCGGCGCTCATTCTTCTCGTCACCCTTGTTCCCCAGGCCCACGCGAACGGTGTCCCGGTGAATCCCGGGACGACCCTCTCGTACCTTATCCAGCACAATGGCTATATCGTCCAGGGGGACAAACGGTTCAGTGATTTCTCCTTCACGGTGCAGACCTCGAATCCTGGAAAGACGTACTGCAACACTTCGGGACAGATAAAGGTATCCGGAGTCACCAAGGATGGAAATAACGGACTCTCGTTCGTCCCGATCGGTTACGATAATTTGTTTTACGCATCACAGGGGGCCACACTCAAGATCGTCATCGGCTACAAGGTGACGGTTCTGGATCCGACCCAGGTCATCTCGGACATCCATCTCGTCATGGGAAGCACCACCAAGGGAGACGCGACCATTACCGTCACCGAGAAGGTGTACCAGGATGCGGCCCATATGGTCTTGCTCGGGCAGGCCCAGGTCACGAACCCGCCCCAGTCCTACGACTCGGACATGGTCGATCTGGCCCATACGGTCTCCATGGCATTCGTGACG
>JBGPLH010000060.1:0-12798 GCA_041486365.1 Thermodesulfobacteriota bacterium
CCGCGCCCCCGGTGGGCCACGCCGGGGCGCCCGCTCTTCCTCTCCCGCGAGCACTTCGCGCGCCCTTCCGTTCGCCAGCGTCTCCTCATGTTGGCGGCGAGCCTGCTCATCGCCGCGCTCGCCACGCCCGCCCTGCGCTTTCAATCCAGGGTCCCCCTCGTGGGCGAGGTCGCCACGCAGGACTTGAAGTCGCCCGGCACGTTCCTGATCGAGGACGTCGAAAGCACGCGCGCACAGCGAAAGGAGGCGGAGGAGGGCGTCCGCGCCGTCTACGACCTCGACGCGGGCGTGGTCGCGGAGGCCGACGCGCGGGCCGCGAAGGCCTTCGCCGACGCGCGCCGGGATCTCCCGGCGCCGAAGCTGCGGCCCGTGCCCGCCGCGCAGCGCGCCCGCAAGGGTCGCCGCGCCGCGCCGCCATCCGCGCCGGCCGCGGAGTCGCTTGGCCGCCGGGCCGCGATCGGAGGGTTTCGGGAAGCGCTCGGGCCCGACGTTCCGAAGACCTCCTTCGATTTCCTGGCCTCCCGCGGGGCGGCCGCCGCCGATGAGGAGGCGGTTCGCGCGATGGTGCGAAGCGCCATGCGCGCGCGGATCGTGTCCAACCGGGAGCTGCTGCAGGACGAGGCGCGCAAGGGGATCGTGATCCGGAGGGTCGGCACGCGGCAGGAGCAGGTGGTGAAGGACCTCTCCGCCATCGACGACCTCGACCAGGTGCGGCTGCGGCTCCGCGAGGAGGCCGACCGGTCCGTGGGCGACGAGCCGCTGGGCCGGCGGGAGCACCTCGTGCGGGTGGCTCAGGCCCTCGTGCGGCCCAATCTCACGTTCAACCGGAACGAGACGGAGGAGCGCAAGGCCCGCGCGCGGGAGGGCGTCAAGCCGGCCACGATCGTCCTCAAGAAGGGGGAGATCATCGTCCGCGACGGTGATCCGATCGAGCCGCGGCACGTGGTGATCCTCGACGCGATCCGCAACCAGAGCCTCCGCAAGAGCCTGGGCTGGTCCTTCCTCGGCGTGACTCTGTTCCTCTTCCTCGCGATGGTGCTGGTGGACGCCTTCGCGCGCGCCGGCGTGCGGAAGTACAAGTCGGACACGCGCTCGGTGGTCTTCCAGCTGGGGCTCCTTGTCCTGATGGCCCTCGTGACGCGCGTCTCGCTCTTCGTGGTCGAGGCGGTTGGGAACGCCATCCCCATCGTTCCGGCGGAGGCCTGGCGGACCGCGATCCCGGTTGCGGCCGGGGCGATGCTCGCGCGGCTGGTGCTGAATTCCGAGACGGCGATCTTCTTCACCGTCCTGTTCACGATCGTGGCCGAGCTCATCGTGGAGCGAAGCGTGTTCTTCGGCCTCTTCACGATCATCGGGAGCGTCGTGGGGGCGCATGGCGTCGGGCAGACCCAGGCACGCTCGCGGATCCTGAAGACCGGGGGGAAGGTGGGGCTCGTGAGCGTCGCCCTGGTCGCGCTCTGGGCGATGATGGACGGGCAGCTCTGGACGCAGGAGACGCTGATCAGCGCCGCGGCGGGGCTCTTCGGCGGGCTGGGCGCGGCGATTCTCGTGATCGGCTTCACTCCGGTGGCCGAGTGGGCGGGAGGGGCGGTGACGGGGATGAGGCTGCTCGAGCTGGCCAACCGCGATCAGCCGCTCCTGCGCGAGCTCGCCGTGCGCGCGCCCGGCACCTACCACCACAGCATGATCATGGCGAACCTGGTGGAGGCGGCGGCGGAGTCGATTCACGCGAACCCGCTGCTGGCGCGCGTGTCGGCCTACTACCACGACATCGGCAAGATGCTGAAGCCGCAGTACTACGTCGAGAACATGCCGCCGGGAGAGAACCGGCACGACAAGCTCTCGCCGTCCATGTCGGCGCTGATCGTGCAAGCCCATGTGAAGGACGGGATCGAGCTGGCCCGGCAGTACCGGCTCCCGAAGGTGATCATTGACGCGATCCCGCAACACCACGGGACCGGGGTGATCAAGTTCTTCTACGAGAAGGCGCTCGAGGCGGCGGATCCGGAGGTGGAGGAGGTGAAGGAGCAGGACTACCGCTATCCGGGCCCCAAGCCCCAGAGCCGCGAGTGCGGACTGCTGATGCTGGCCGACTCCACGGAAGCCGGTCTTCGCACGCTCGCCGACCCGAACCCCGCGCGCATTCGCGGCGCGGTGCAGAAGATCATCAACAACGTCTTCCGGGACGGACAGCTCGACGAGTGCGATCTCACGCTGCGCGACCTCGACACGATCGCCCGATCCTTCACGGACACCCTCGCGGCGATCTATCACAGCCGGATCGAATACCCCGAGCCCGTGGGCAAGGGGGATGCGTCCCGGCGGAAGAAGCGGGAGGATGGTCCGTCAGACCGACCTGCAGAAGCGGGTAAGGATAAGCCGAAGCGGGGCGGCGAGGCTCCTAAGGATGTTCTTAAACGCCTCGGGATGCCCTGACGCGGAGCTGTCCGTGGTCTGGACGGACGACGCGGGGATCCGCCCCCTCAACCGGCGCTGGCTCGGCCGCGACCGGGCGACCGACGTGCTCTCGTTCCCGATGGGCGAGGGCGCAGACTTCGCGAACACCGCGGGCGACCTGCTGGGCGACGTGGTGGTGAGCCTGGAGACCGCCCTGCGCATCGCGCGCCGCAGAAGAGCTTCCCCGGACCGGATCGTGGCCCATCTCCTCGCGCACGGGCTCCTCCATCTCCTCGGCCACGATCACGTCGCGAGCGCGCGACGGCGCGTCATGATGCGCGCCGCGGAGCGATCGCTCCTCCGCCGCGCCGCGCGGGAGATCCCCGGGCTCCGCGTGCGCGCCGCGGCGCTTCCCGCGCGGGTTTCCTCGACGCGAGCCACCCGATCGCGGCGCGCGACCTCCCGTGGGCCCGCCCCGTCATGACCCGAAGGGACTGGATCCTCTGCGCGGCTTCCGGACTCCTCGCCGCGGCCGCCTTCCCGCCGCTGGGCTGGTGGCCGCTCGCATGGGTCGCCTGGGTGCCGCTCCTCGTGTCCGTGCGACGCACCACGGCGGGGGCCGCGTTCCGGCGCGGTTTTGTGGCGGGGCTCGTCGCCTGCCTGGGCACCTTCCATTGGATCGTCGTCGTCGTTTACACCTACGGCCATGCGCCGATGGCCTTCGCGCTCTTCAGCCTGTTTCTTCTGGCCGCGTACCTGGCCCTCTATCCGGCCCTGTGGGCGGCGGGCATCGCGGGACTGGCGCGGCGCGGGAACGCGTCGACGATCGTCCTCGGCCCGTGCCTCTGGGTGGCGCTCGAGTTCCTTCGGACCTGGATGATCTCCGGCTTTCCCTGGGCGCTGCTCGGCAACAGCCAGGCGTCCTTCCTGCCGCTGATCCAGATCTCGGAGTGGACCGGCGCCTACGGCGTGTCGTTCATCGTGATCCTCGCGAACCTTGCCCTGGCATCCCTCGCGGGCGATCTCCTCGAGGCCGGACCGGCCCTGCGCGCGTGGGTCCGGGTGTCGGCCGTGGCCCTCGTCATCGTGCTCGTCGTGGCGCTGGGCGCGGGCCGGAAGCAGGGGATCGAAACGCGGATGCGGGCGCGGCGGCCTTTCGTCGTGGGTCTCGTGCAGGGGAACATCCCGCAGGACGTGAAGTGGGACCCGGCCTTCGTGGTCGGCTCGCTCCAGCGGCACCTCGCGCTCACGGACGACGCGGCCGAGAAGAAACCCGATCTGATCGTCTGGCCGGAGGCGGCCACCACGTTCTTCTTCCAGGACGGCGACGCGCTCGCGAAGGCGATCCTCGAGGCCTCCGATCGCGCGCGCGCGCCCATTTTCTTCGGCTCCTCGGCCTACGAGCCGGACGGCGGGGGCCCGGCGCGGGCGCTGCGGTATTACAACAGCGCGTTCCTCGTGCGTCCGGGAGGGCAGCGGGGGGGGCGCTATGATAAGATTCACCTCGTTCCCTTCGGCGAGTACGTGCCCTTCCGCCGGCTCCTTCCGTTCCTCTCGCGGGTGGCGACCGGGATCGCCTCGGGGGACTTCACGGCGGGCGAGGCGCCCGCGATCCTCCGGCTCGACGGCCGCCGCTTCGGGGCCCTGATCTGTTACGAGGGGATCTTTCCGGGCCTCTCCCGTGACCTGGCGAACCACGGCGCCGATCTCCTGGTGAACATCACGAACGATGCATGGTTCGGGCGCAGCGGCGCTCCCGGGCAGCATCTCCAGATGGGCGTGTTCCGGGCTGTGGAGGAGCGCACGGGGCTCGCGCGGGCCGCCAATACGGGTATCTCGGCGCTCATCCAGCCCACCGGCGAGATCACCGCGCGGACCGGGCTCTTCACGATGACGCAGATCACCGGGCCGGTCGCCCCGAAGCTCTACAGGACCTTCTACGCGCGGCACGGGGATGTGTTTGCCTGGGCCTGCGCGGCTCTCGCCGCGGCGGGTCTCGCCCTCGCGGGGAGACGCGGCTAGAGGCGGGCCTCCGGGTCCCACCGCGGGTGTCCACGTCCGATCCCGTGCGCATCTTCAGGATTTCAACCGCGGCCCACGGGCCGTCACGCGAGGAACCCATGAACAAGGAGCTCAAGGCCGCCGTGGCCCCCCTCAAGGAGCGCATCGACGCGCTCCGGGGTCATCTTTGACGTCGAGGGCAAGCGCAAGCGGATCTCCGAGATAGACGCGCTCGCCGCCGATCCCTCGTTCTGGAGCGACCGGGAACGGGCCGAGGCGCTGCTGCGCGAGCGGGGCACGCTGATAGCGCCCGTGGAAACCTGGACGAAGGTCGACCGGGAGCTCTCGGAGATCGAGATCCTCGGCGAGCTGGCGGAGGAGGAGGGAGACGAGGCGACCGCCGCGGAGGCGCTCGCCAGGATCGCGGGGCTGGCTGCGGCGGTGGACGAGGCCGAGTTCCACCGCATGCTCTCGGGACCGAACGACCCCAACAACGCCATCGTGTCCATCAACGCGGGGGCCGGCGGCACCGAAGCGCAGGACTGGGCCGAGATGCTCCTCCGGATGTACCTCCGCTGGGCGGAGCGGCGCGGCTTCAAGGGGGAGGTGCTCGACGTCCAGCCCGGGGACGAGGCGGGCATCAAGAGCGCCGCCTTCAACGTGATCGGGTCCTACGCCTACGGATGGATGCGGAGCGAATCGGGCGTGCACCGGCTCGTGCGCATCAGCCCCTTCGACGCCAACGCCCGGCGCCACACCAGCTTCGCCTCCGTCTTCGTGAGCCCGGAAATCGAGGACGACATCGACATCGCGATCAGCGAGGCCGATCTGCGCATCGACACCTATCGCTCCAGCGGCGCCGGCGGCCAGCACGTCAACAAGACCGACAGCGCCGTGCGCATGACGCACCTCCCCACCGGCCTCGTCGTGTCCTGCCAGAACGAGCGCTCGCAGCAGAAGAACCGGAAGATGGCCATGAAGATCCTGCGCTCGCGCCTGTACGAGCTGGAGCTTCAGAAGAAGCAGGTGGAGATCGACAAGCAGCTCTCCGAGCAGCGCGGCATCGAGTGGGGGAGCCAGATCCGCTCCTACGTGCTTCAGCCCTACCAGAAGGTGAAGGACCACCGGACGAACTTCGAGGTCGGCGACGTGAACAGCGTGCTGGACGGCGATCTCGACGGGCTGATGCAGGCGTATCTTTTGAGGCAGTAGGGCCGGCGGGTTCCACGGCTGGTCGGGTGGTCCCGGGGGTGCGTGACGACCGGTGGCGCGAGGCCGGGAAGAGGCGTTCCATGCGACGGGGAATCATCGGCTCCGGTGCGATCGGCCTCTCGCTGCTCGTCGCGGCGCCCGCGGAGTTTCCCGACTGGGCAAAGGGGCGCACCCGGATCCTCGCGGACCCGTCCCAGATGGATCGAACCGATCTCATTCACTACCGCGCTCTCGCCCGCGAAGACTTCCGGGGACAGGTTCCACCGCCGGAGGTGCGTGCCATCGCGGACCGGCTGGGGGCGGCGACCTGCGCGTATATCAAGACCGCCGATGATGTTCAGATTCTGGCGAAACCAGTGGTGGTGGATGGCAGGGTCCGCTCCTACGAGGGCGACGTGGTGAATCTCCGGTTCGAGACCGTCATGAATCGCGCGTGCTCCTGGTGGAACGTGAAGAACAAGTCGCTCCCGGCCACATACGTCCTGCAGCACGAGCAGATCCACTTCGCGATCTTCGAGCTCGCCGTCCGTCACCTGAACGATCGAATCCCCGAGCTTGCCGCTGCGGTGCGGGCGGAGGGCGCGGCGCCCCGGGAAGCACTGAACGCGGTCCTGGGGAGGATCAAGGAACAACTCGTGCGGGGAAGCCAGGAGGCGATGGCCCGGAGCAACCAGTTCGACGAGGACACTTCGCTGGGCTACCGGCCGGAGAGGCAGGAGGAATGGCTCCGCCGGGTCCGGGCGGAACTCGACCCGACGGCGTCCTTCCGGTCCGGAAGCGAATCGGCGGAGGGTGCCTCGTCCCGCGGCCTCCCTTCGAGCCTCGCTCCCCGGTGAGGACCCGTGAAGAGAGACGCCACGTCGCGATTCCCGATGACCGCCGCGTCCGGCTCGGGACGCTCGATGGCGATCCGCGCGTGAGGCCGGCGGCGCACATCTTTACGGGTTCGAAGGCCCCGTGGTTCACGATCACGGATGAGAAGCCCTGATTCCAGGATGGCGGGTCGCCGACCGGGAAGTCCCGAGGGAAAAATCATGAGTGAGATGAAGATCGAGAAGGCCGTCTTCGCCGCCGGCTGCTTCTGGGGCGTGGAGAGCGAGTTCCGGAAGATCCCCGGCGTGCTGGACGTCGTGGTCGGCTACACGGGCGGCACGATCGATCATCCGAGCTACCAGCAGGTCTGCACCAGCCGGACCGGGCATGCCGAGGCGGTCGAGGTCGAGTACGATCCGTCGCGGGTGAGCTACGACGCCCTGCTCGATGTCTTCTGGTCGGGCCACGATCCGACGACGCCCGACCGCCAGGGCCCCGATGTTGGCACGCAGTACCGCTCCGCGATCTTCTTTCACACGCCGGAGCAGGAGAAGGCCGCGCGCGCGTCGAAGGAGCAACTTTCCAGGAGCGGGCGCTTCCGCGATCCCGTCGTGACCGAAATCATCCCCGCCTCGACCTTCTGGCCGGCGGAAGACTACCACCAGCGCTACTTCGAGAAGCGGGGGGTATCGCATTGACGGCGCCCGCGTCTCCCTCTCCCCCGACCGAGCGTGACCACGCGGGTGTCGTCGCGCCTCCTCCGCTCATCTATCTCGCGGCCATCCTGGCCGGCGCGGGCCTCCAGGCGCTTCGCCCCGCGCCCTTCCTGCCTCCCGCGCTCGCGCCGGCGATCGGCATTCCGCTGGTCGCCAGCGCGCTCCTCCTGTTCGCCCTCTCGATCCGTGAGTTCCGGCGCGCGCGCACCAGCGTGCGCCCCGACCGCCCCACCAGCGCGATCATCCGCACGGGCCCCTACCGCCTCAGCCGCAACCCAATCTATCTGGCCATGACCCTGCTGCACCTCTGGATCGCCGCCTGGGCAAACAGCCTCTGGCTTCTCGTCACCCTCGCGTTCACGCTGGGGGTGATGTCCGCGGGCGTCATCGCGCGGGAGGAGCGCTATCTCGAGCGCAAATTCGGGGAGGAGTACCGCCGTTACCGGGCGGCCGTGCGGCGCTGGATCTGAGAGATGGCTCGGGGCTCGGGTGAGACGGCGGAACACTCCCCGGTTGACCCCACGTGCGAATTGATCCAAGCTTGCCCCCGCCTGACCCGTCTCCATGACGGGTGCTTTCGAAGCAAAGTGTCGACTTCGGGATTCAGAACCGTCAGGGACACCCGTTCAAGCATTCATCGGGAACACACGGATGCGTTCGGCCTCGCTCGCCGGGAATCCGGGAGCCAAGCGCGCTCCGGAAGCCGGGGGCCGTCCGAACCACGCGAGCGACAGGGAGGTAGTCCATGCGGAGAACGATCAGGATGGGCCTGGTATCAGGGATTCTCGTGATCATCGCGCTCGGCGTCGTGGGTCATGGCGTGACCGGCCCGGGATCGATCGCGTGGACGTCGGCGGCGCCGGTGGCCCGGGCGCAGGCCGTTCCACCGCCCCCCGCCCCGGCGGCGCCCGCTCCTGCCCCTGCGCCCGCACCCGCCCCGGCTCCCGCGGCGGCCCCGGCGCCCGGCGCAGCCCCCGCCGGTCCCCTCGCCACGGCCGAGGGCGAGACTCCCGGGGTGCGCGTCGACGTGACGCAGCTCAAGCGTGACGCTGGAGGCACGGTGACCCTCAAGTTCACCCTGGTGAACGACAGCGACAAGGATCTAGGCATGACCTACTACATGACGGAATCGGACAACAGCTCGGTCAGCGGCGTGCATCTGATCGACGCCGTCGGAAAGAAGAAGTACTTCGTCGTCCGTGACGCCGAGAATAACTGCATCTGTAGCAAGAGCATCGCCACCGTGGAAGCAAAGACCAGTGCCAACTACTGGGCGAAGTTCCCCGCTCCCCCGGAGACGGTGGAGAAGATCAGCGTCGAGATCTACCACTTCGGACCCCTGGACGACGTGCCCATCAGCCGGTAACGGCGGGAGCGGGACATGAGAATCCTCGGCATGGCCCTGATCTTCGGCGCGCTGGTGTGCTCGAACGCCTCGGCCCAGCCGCCATCCACCGGGGCGTCCGGCCTCCAATCCAGGACCTCCGGTCTCAATTTCAAAGTCGTGGACCTCGTCTTCAAGGTGACCGACCTGGCGGGCAAGACCCAGGATCTCGGCGGCGCGGTCCTGGATCTCCAGGTGAAGGAGACCGAGACGGAGATCACCATCGATCTCGCGGCGGACATCCTCTTCGACTTCGACAAGGCGACCATCAAGCCGAAGGCGCAGCAGGCGCTCGAGCAGGCGGCGTCCGTGATCCGCGAGAAGGCGAAGGGGACCGTCCGGATCGACGGCTATACGGACGCCAAGGGATCGGACGCCTACAACCTGCGCCTCTCGGGTCGGCGGGCGAGGGCCGTGAAGGACTGGCTGGTCACGAAGGAAGGGCTCGGCAACGTGAGCTTCGTCACGCAGGGCTACGGAGAGGCGAACCCCGTCGCGCCCAACGCGAAGCCCGACGGCTCGGACGATCCGGAAGGGCGTCAAAAGAATCGAAGGGTTCAGATCATCCTCAAGAAGAAGGGCTGAGCGGACGGAATCTTCCCGGGGGCGTCCATGGCAAGCCAGTCGTCGCAAACCCCCGCCGGCGACGGCGCGAAGGGCCGGCAGGCCGCACCGGGAATTCGGCGCGCGCTGAGCATCGCGGGCCTCGCCCTGCGAGAGTCGTGGTGGCTCCTCCGCGAGACGGCGCTGTATCTCGCGCGTGGCGTGACGTTGCTCTGGGACCGGTTGCGCCTGCGCCGGGTCCGGTCGCGGCGAAGATGGATCCTCGAGGGAGTCGGCGAAGAGATCAGGAAACGGCCTGAGCTCTCCGACTCCCTCGCGCCGCTTGCGCGATCCTTCGACGAAGTGGAAGCGCAGGCCGAGGCCCGTCGCCATCGACTGCTCGACCCCTGGAAGGCTCTTCCCGCGTGGCGGCGTTTCGAGGTGCGCGCCGCGGTACTTCTCCTCTTCGGTGCGCTCGCCCTCAACCTCCTCCCCGCGCGCGAGCCCGCGCCCCCCGCCTCTCTCCCGGCTGCGCCCGTCCAGGCCACCGCCGACGCGACGAAGCCGCCGCCCGTCGATCGCGCCGCCCAGGTGCAGACCTTCGAGCGGGATCGCGACGCCGCCGCCCCAGGGAAGTGGGTCCTCTTCTCCGGAAACCCGGTCCTGTCACGAGGCGCGCTCGACGCCTGGGACGACTTCAAGGTCGGATCGCCCGTCGTGCTCCGCGAGGGCGGGCCCCTCCGGAAGCGCTTCCGGATGTGGTACCGCGGATGCCACTTCATCGGGGACGAGTACACCTGCGGCGTCGGGAGCGCCCTGTCGCGGGACGGGATCGTCTGGGAGAAATCGAGCATCCCCGTCCTCGTGCCCGAGGACCCGATCGATCGCGAGCGTCTCCGCACCATCGCACTCGTGCGTGCAGGGGATCGCACCTACCTCTGGTACTCCGTCGACACGGACATTCACACGGAACGCCCCGCGATCATCGTGCTCGCCACCTCGGAGGACGGCACGGCCTGGAAGGCCATCGGGCCGGTCCTCAGCGCGGTGAGCGTGGCGACCGCCCATATCGAACTGTCCGCGCTTCACGACGGGAAGCTCTTTCACCTCTGGTACGTGGACGCCCCGGCGCCGGATGGCGCGCCGGCGCTCCTGCACGTGACCTCCTCGGACGGCAGGAAGTGGCAGATAGCGGGGTCCACTTCCATCGCCGCCCTGGGCGTGAATCCGGGCAGGGTGTGCGTGGTCCCGGACGGCCATGGGGGGTACCTGGGTCACTTCGCCCACGGCCGCTTCGAGCAGAAAGAGAAGGGCCTTTTCGGGATCCTCGTGTCCGGCGACGGGAACCTCTGGCGGCTGCGGGACGACGATCCGAAGCTCCGCCTCACGGCCTTCGAGAACGGAGAGATCGCGGACGCTCCTGCCGTCCTCCTGGATGCGGACGCTCTCTGGATGTGGTTCGTGCTTCGGCCGCAGGATGGCGCCGAATCGATCGGCGCCGCCTTCATGAAGGAGCCGGCGCCGTGAGACTCCGCAGGCCCAGGCGAGTGGGCGCCGCGCTCGCCCTCCTTCTTCCGGCCCTTCTCGCGCTTCCGGCGCCGGCGCAGGCCGTTGCCCGCCGCATCGTCTGGCAGGGCGTCGAGTCGTGGCACAGGATGTCCAACCATCCCGGACGGCTCAAGCCTGCCTCGGGAGGTGTGAACCGGTTCAAGCTCGACGCGACCGTCCGTTTCACCTACGTGCAGGAGATCGACGATCGGGGAGAATCGCGATTCATCTCCCGGCGGATCAAGTGGACGAACAAAGGATTGACGGAGGTGACGGGCATCTCGAGGACCGTCTGCAACGATGGAGACGGCGTGGACCTGGGTCCCTCGAAGTGGGTCGATCAGGTGCCGGACACCGCCTCGGATGCTCTGCATATCGATTGCGAGACGGAGGACTTCATACCCCACTTCGGCTACTTCATGGGCTATCCGGTGCCCAAGAACGTCAGCGTCATCAGTCCTCCCAAGATCGTCCCCTTGGAAAAGTTGCGCGACGGGTGCTCCTACTCCGAGGAAGATGAACGCGAAGGCTACCGCTACAGCGTCTGGGTCACGACCGAATTCGACGCGGTCGTCGAGGTGAACAACGCAAGGGGAGGTCCCTACGCGAGCTTCGAGCCCGAGCCCGGCGCCACGATAGCGTTCACCGCCAAGGTGCGGCCGCCCATCCCGGCCACCTTCAAGTTCGAGATCAAGCGCGACGAGGTCTCCCGCTATCCCGGCTACGCCTCCAACGCGCCCGTCGACGACCGGTTCCATGCGCGCTTCCCGTCGCTCGAGCACCTCCGGGGGCGCTACCAGAACGACGATCCCGATCTGATCTTCGATCCGGCCAACTACCAGGGCAACGTCTGGAAGCAGCCGCCCCATGGGAACGCGGTCGAGACCGCGAAGCCGGGGGGCCCGGCCACCGCCCTCGTGACCGCCATGGACTACGGGGCCTACGGCAAGCTCCGGGCCTTCGCGAAGGCGAAGTGCGGCGGCTGGCAGCCTGCGGTCTTCCGGATCGGCGGCCGGAGGAGCGATCACGTCACGATCTCGATGGACGCGAACGGCGACCTGATGGCCGACGCGCTCTCGGACTACAGGGGCGATCCGGGCGCCGACGCCGACAACGAGCCGGAGGGGGACCGGACCGACGGGGACGGTCTCACGACCTTCGAGGAGTACCGGGGATTCATCGTCAAGGGTAGCGACTGCCAGCGGGCGGAGACCGCCGAGCACGTGCGCACCGATCCCAAGCACAAGACCCTGTTCGTCCATGCGGACGACGTCCTCCTCCTGCGGATGGCGCTCATGCTCCGGGATACGATGAAGCTGGATCTCTTTGGCGTCTGCGCGCGCCACTACATGGACGACGACACACGCATCGTGAACTTCACCCTGCAGCAGGGCGGCCAGCGGGTGTGGTTTGGAAAGACGCTGTCCCAGGACAGACCCCAGCACGGTCTGCGCCTGATCGACGAGGCGTTGCCCGGCGGAAAGCTGGGCGTGTCCTGCGGCCTGCGTGCGGACTGCGAGAACCCCCCCGGCTTCGGCCCGCCGAAGAACGTGAGTGTGATCAAGGTGGACAAGATCAAATGCCTCGGGCGCTCGTCAGGGGGCGCCCCGGCCCTCGCGAGAACCATCATGCACGAGCTTGGACACGCCATCGGGATCCACCACCACGGGGACGGAAACATCTGGGGGCCGGTGGTGGCCCTCAAAGTGCCGAGGTGCCCGGCGGGCACCACCGAGGGAACCGTAGACAACTGGCGCGCCTGCATGACGGAATTCATCGCCGTCAGAGGCGCCGAGAACAGCGGGGACGAATCTTGCCCGATGAAGTACATGAACTGGCACTGGTACGTGCCTCCGGGTGGAACCGTGACGGAAGGCGGGCGGGTGAACTTCCGGTTTGGCCAGAGGTCGCGGGGAACGCAGCTGCTTCCCACCTTCGTGTTCACGCGCCTCAAGACGTACCGGAAGGACCTGGATCACTTCGGGTTGTCGGAGTACTGCACGTCCGCCACGGGGACGGGAATCAACGCGCTCCCGGGCGATCAGAATCACGCGGGGGACGCGACCCGGACGCCGCCATGCGCCCAGCAGATCCACATCAACGACGTGCGCTGAAGCGGAACCGGCCCGGGCCCCGGATCGGGCCGGGCGTGGGCGCCCCCGGGTTCCCGGATGGCGCCGGAAG
>JBGPLH010000061.1:0-12713 GCA_041486365.1 Thermodesulfobacteriota bacterium
TATCAGATCCTGTCGGCCCTCGCTCCGCTCGGGACCTCCGGCGGGACCTCCCGCAACCTGGAGTCGGCCCTCGCGGCAAATCAGATCCTGTCGGCCCTCGCTCCGCTCGGGACCTCCGGCGGGACCTCCGGCGGGACCTCCGCGCATGGGACCTCCGGTCCCTGGCGCGCGCCCTCGGCGCTCCGGATCCCGCGGCACCCCCCGGTATCGTCGCTCCCGTCCGTCTCGCATGCGTCCCCCTGCGCGGCGGGAGGGCGACGCTCTTCGCTCTGGCGCCTGAAGACGCGCCCTCCGACGAGGGCGATCGCGCGCGCGCGCGGCGCCTCGCGGCGGTCCGGGTGCTCGCACGCTCGGACCCCGGCGATCTCCCGTTGCTCCTCATCCACGATCGCCCATCGGGACGGACCGAGATCGTCCTGCCGTCCAGGCATGTCGACCATTCTCCCCGGACGGTGAGGGCGCTCCTGCCTTCTTCCGGTCCGACCCCCGCCCAGTGCGCGCTGATCGCGGCCCTCGCCGTGAAACCCCGCGAGGACGCCGCAGCCGTCGCGTGGCGGCGGCGGAAGGCCTTCGATCCGGAGCTGCCGGCGCGGCGCCTGATGGCGGCGCTGAAGCGCCTCGCGTCCGAGGTGTCACCCGCCATCCTCCTCGAGCAGGTCGCCGACGCATTCGGCCGCGTCGCCCGGGGCGAGCCGCCGGCCGGGGATGCTGGCGTCGGCCGGGCGCTTGCGGTCTTCCGGCTCTCCGGGACGGAGAGCACCGTCGAGGACCGATCCTGGGATCCCGATCCGGAGTTGCTCGGTTCGCTCCTCTCCACCCTTCGGACGGAGCGAGAGAGGAGTGCCAGGGGCGCCTTCTACACACCCCGCTGGGTGGCTCGGCATCTGGCGCGGCGCGCGCTTGGGGGCTACCTGGACGAGCGCGCCGGCGCGGATGCGCGCGAGCTGGCGGCGATCCGCGACGCCGCGTGGAGAACGCCGACCCAGGGAACCCCGCGCCAGAGGCTCCGGTCGGGAGAGCGAATCGAGAGGGCGCTGGACGCGTTCCGGGCCTGCGATCCGGCTGCGGGGAGCGGATCCCTCCTCGTCGCCCTCTTGCAGGAGATGGCTCTCCTGCGTGAAGGAATTGCCCGGATGCGGAAAGAAGCGGTCACGCAAGACGCGCGCGCCGCCTGGCGCCGCGGGATCGCCGCGCGCTCGCTCTTCGGGATCGACGCGGACCCGCAGGCGCTCACCCTGTGCGCGGTCCGCATCGCGCTGGCGGTGGGGGGCGCGACCGGCGACGGGGCGGCGAACCTCCTGTGCGCCGACGTCCTGGGAGAGGGCCTCCCGGGGCCGGAGCGAGGAGGATTTCCTGCGGACTTCGACGCGGTGATCGCCAATCCGCCCTATGTTCGCCAGGAACGGCTCGACAGGGCCGCGAAGCGCGATCTCGCGCGCCGCTTCCCGCAGGTGTTCCGGCCTAAATCGGATCTCCACGTCTTCTTCTGTGCCCGGGCCGCGGAGCTGGTACGGGCGGGGGGGCACCTCGCGCTCGTCACTAACGGAAAGTTCCTGAAGGCGGGCTACGGGGAGGGACTCCGCGACCACTTCGCGCGAAGCCTCACGATTGGGTCGCTGATCGATCTCGGCGATCTGCCCGTGTTCCGCGCCGCCGCATATCCGGTGCTCCTCGACGCCCGGCGCGCGCCGCCGCCTCGGGGCCACCGGGTCACGGTCGCCGACCCGACCGCGCCGGCGATCGGGAAGGGGGGCGAAGGGACCGTCCCGTCGTCCGGAATTCGGAGGGGTCTCGACGCGATCGAGGCGGCCGTCACCCGCGCCCGGCCACGGCGGGTCCCGCAGGCGCGTCTCCAGGCTTGCGGCTGGAGCTTCGAGGGAGAGCACGTCGCGGCTCTCGAGCGGAGCTGGGAGCGGACGGGAAGATCGCTGGGCGAGTTCGTCGCGGGGCGGCTGGTCCGGGGCGTCGTGACCGGCCTGAACGACGCCTTCGTGATCGACGCGACGACGCGCGCGGCGCTCCTCGCGAGGGATCCCCGGACCGCGGAGATCCTCCGGCCCTGGGCCCGGGGGCGCGACGTGCGGCCCTGGCGAGTGGATCCTTCCGGCCTGTCGATCCTGTTCCTGGGCCGTGGGATCGATCTCGCCCGCTATCCGGCCGTCCGCGCGCACCTGGAGCCTTTCCGCGGGCGTCTCACGCCGCGGGAGAAGTCCGGCGACGGCGCGGGCCGCAAGCCGGGGCGCTACCGCTGGTACGAGATCCAGGACCGCATCGCGTACGCGGACGCGTTTCGGGAGCCGAAAATCGTCTTCTCGAAGTTCGTGACGGAGCCGCGCTTCGCCTGGGACGAGAGCGGTGCGATGACGAGCAACGCCACGGGGATCCTGCCCGGCGCCCCCGCGTGGCTCGTGGCGATCCTCCAGAGCGAGCTCCTCTGGAGTCTTCTGAGACGGCGCCTCACGCGGCTTCAGAACGGTTACTGGCAGCTCATGAACGCAAACCTGCTCACGCTCCCGGTTCTGGAGCCCTCTCCCGCCGAGCGGAACGTTCTCGGGCGCATCGCGCGCCGGCTCGCGTCCGGGGCGGCGGGCGTGGAGGAGGGTAGGATGCTCGCAGAGCGCGCCGAAGCCATCGTGCGGCGAGTTTACGGCGTCGGGCAGCGTACGCCCCGCGGTGCGGGCCTTCCCCGGGCTCGAGCCTGCGTTGATCCGATGCCCGGAGCGCCCCAGGTATCTCCGGCGCGGGATACCCTGGCTGGGCGGAAGATCCTCGTCACCTCGTGATCGGCCCGTGCCCGGCCTCCGGGCCTGGGACCTGCGACAGGATCACGAACCTCGGCCGGTAGTCCCTCCCCCGCGCCCACCAGACGATCCCGCCCACCAGCGTGAGCGCCTCCGCAGCCCAGAAGCCGAGCGCCGCCGAGAGGATCGATTGGCTCACGCCGATCTTCTTCGCGAGGAGAAGCGTCTGCACGATCTCGCGGACGCCCTCGCCCGCGATCGTGAAGGGCGAGAGCACGGTGGCGAGAATCTGCACGGTGGATGCGAGCGTGACCTGCCAGAAGTCGGCGTCGGAGGCGCCCACGGCGAGCGCGGTGAACCAGTACATGACCGCGGTGGTGAAGTGCACGACGAAGGACAGGCCGAGCGCCGCGGCGAGGATCCCGCCCCGATGGCGAAAGGCCGCCGCGGCCGCCGACGTGCGCTGGAGGAATACCCGGATTCGTTCGAACCCGCGGCGGGGCAGGGGGATCGCCCCGATCGCCCGCTCGAGGAGCCCGGGCCGTATCATGAGAAGCAGGAAGGCGGCGACGACTCCGGCGGAGAGGGGAATGGTGATCGCGGCGACCTGCGGCGCGCGCGAGCCGAAGATGCCCGCGCCCAGGGGGAACGCCACGAGGAAGGAGAGGAAGATCCCGATGATGCCCAGCGCCTTCTCGATCGCCGTGGCGGCCGCTGCCTCCACGGTGCGGCCCGAGAATCGCGCGGCGTCGTAGAGCTTGTAGCCGTCCAGGCCGATCGTGGAGGGGAGGAAAGTCCCGATGAAGCGCCCGATCAGGAACGACCCGACGATGTGGAGGAAGGGGAACCGGATCCCCTGGGCGCGCAGCAGCAGGTTCCAGCGGGCCATGGAGGAGAGGATCCCCAGACTCTTCACGAGCGCGGCAAGCGCGACGAAGGCCCAGAACGTCCTCGGATCGATCCGGGGGAGGTAGTCCAGTATCGTGCGCAGGGCGGAGGCGTGCGTGCCGTCCGGCTGGCGGACCTGGTGGGTGAACAGGAGCCAGAATGCGCCCGCCGTGAGGAGGGCCTTGATCGCCAACGAGAGCGTGCGGCGCAGGGGGCCGGGCGCGGCCTTCGCGGGAACGTCCATGGGCCGCGGCAAGTCCGGACCGCTCATGCCTTTCCCGCGGCGGAGGAGGAGCCTGCGCCGTGGGGTCGGTAGAGCACGACGGAGACACGCTCCATGGTGATCAGGCCGCCGGAGACCATCTCATCCAGGACCGGCAGGATCGCCTGGATTTTTTCCTCCTCGTCCACGACCTCGACGATGATCGGAAGATCGAGCGAGAGGCGGAGGATCCGGTCGGAGTGGACGACCTTGCTCTCCGATCCGAATCCCATGATCCCCCGGAGCACCGTCGCGCCCGCGAAGCCGCGCTCGCGCAACGTCTCCACGATGGCCTGGTAGAGAGGCCGGCCGCGGTGCTTGTCCGACTCGCCGATGTGGATGCGCATGAGCGTGCGCTCGCCGCGCAGTCCGTGGGGCATGGCGCCTCCCTCAGAGGATCGCCCGGGCCAGGGCGAACCCGATCCAGATCGCCAGGAGGCCGGCGGCGAAGCTGCCGCCGGCGTAGAGCAGGGTCGTGAGCCAGCGCCCGTCCTCCATCAGCGTCACCGACTCGTAGGCAAGCGTGGAGAAGGTCGTGAAGGCGCCGCAGAAGCCGATCCCGAGTGCGGCCCGGCCTTCGGGGCTCACCACCTGGCTCCCCAGGGCGAGCTTCATCAGGAAGCCGAGCGCGAGCGAGCCGATCACGTTCACCGTGAAGGTGCCGAGAGGAAAACCTCCGGGCGCGAAACGCTGAATCGCGCCGCCGAGCCAGAATCGCGCGAGGGTGCCGGCGACGCCGCCGGCGGCGACGTAGATCCAGATCATCGATGCTCCGGCCACACGGGGGGAGGTCATGGTGCCCTCGGCGCTTCGTCGCGTCAACCCGGCGTAGCCCTCCGAAGATGATATCCGGCGGCCGGTTGCCGGGGGCGTAGGCCTTCGGGTACGCTCGACTCTCCATTCGAACTCGCAGTCTGGAGGAGGATCCCGATGCCATCGCACAAGGGCGCCATTCCGGCGAGTCACCGCGACCTGCTCGAGAAAAAGGCCTTCGCCCACCTGGCCACCGTGAACGACGACGGGACGCCGCAATCGACGCCCGTCTGGATCGACTACGACGGCACCCACGTGCTCGTGAACTCCGCCCGCGGGCGTCGCAAGGATCGCAACATGCGCGAACGCGCGGCCGTGGCGCTCTCGATGATCGATCCCGACAACCCCTACCGCTATCTCGAGGTGCGGGGGCGCGTCGTCGAGGTGACCGAGCGGGGCGCGGACGCGCACATCGACGCGCTGGCGAAGCGATACCTCGGCGTCGACCGCTATCCCAACCGCCGCGAGGGCGAGGTCCGAGTCATCTACCGGATCATTCCCGAGCGTTCGACGACGATGGGGTGATCCGGTGGCCCGGCGCGTCCGTCTCTTCTTCTCGTTCCGCAGTCCCTACTCCTACCTCGGCGGGCCGCGCATCTTCGCGCTGCCGGAGAGGTTCGACGTGGATCTCCAGTGGCACGGCGTCCCGCCGATGGTCGAACGGGGTGTGCCGCTCAGCCCCGCGAAGCTCATGTACATCCTCTCCGACGCCACGCGTGTGGCGCGCAGGCTCGGCATGCCCTTCCAGCTGCCGAGCCCGGATCCGCTGCCCTTCGCGCGGGGGCTTCTGCGGGGCGCGGAGTACGCGAAGGAGCAGGGGCGCGTGGGTCCCTGGGTGATCGGCGTCACGCGGGCGATCTGGGGTGATCAGCGGGACGCATCCGACGCGGAAGTGGTGCGCGAGGTGAGTCGGGCCGCGGGCGTCGATCCCGAGGGCATCCTCGCCGCGATCGCCGGGAACGACGCTTACGATGCGCGCGTGGAGGCGAACGCGAGGCTCCTGGAAGAGGTTGGCCACTGGGGCGTGCCGACGCTGGAAGTGGACGGGCAGATCTTCTGGGGTCAGGACCGGGTCGACTACCTGGAGGATTATCTGGACCAGGAGGGCCTGCGGCGGTGAGGCCCTCGCAGCGCGCCTCCGGAATCACGAAGGGGAGCCCCAAGGGCTCCCCTTCGCGTTTCAGTGCGGACCGCTGCGTTACTGGATCGGGATGATCTCGCAGCGCCGGTTCTTCGCGCGGCCCTCCGGATTGTCGCTGCCATCCGGATTGGTGTTCGGGGCCGCCGGGCGCTCCTCGCCCCAGCTCTTCGTCGTCATCCGGTCCGTCGCAACGCCCTTCTCCTCGAGGCCACGCTGCACGGAGGTCGAGCGCCGCTCGCCGAGGGAGAGGTTGTACTCCTCGCTGCCGATCGCGTCACAGTGGCCGTCGAGCGTGACCCGCAGGTTCGGATCGGAGGACATCTTCGCGGCCACATCGTCCACCACCGGCTGCTTATCGGCGCGGATGTTGTACTTGTCGAAATCGAAGTACACGATCCCGATGGGCGCAGCCGCCTGCTCGGCCGCCGCGGCCGCAGGCGCGGCCGGGGCCGCTGCCGCTTCCTCACCGCAGAGCAGACCGCCGATGATGAACCCGGGCACGGCAGCGGTAGAACCGATCGCCATGCCCGAGCAAATGTCGCCATGCTGCGAGTGCGCTATCGCGCCGACCCCGGTGCCGACCGCGGCGCCGAGCGCTCCGCCGATCATCGCGCACTTCCAGCTCCACGCCGGCTGGATGGCGACGGCTGCAAGCAGAATCAAGAGCCCGAGCGGATTGCGAAACAGCCCCCGCCGGGGCGAAACCACGAGCGACATGCAGCACCTCCAGAATTGGTTGTTCACGACCGACGATGGGTGACCCTTCGCGTGAACCTGTATAGCCACCTGCCGAGCTTAAATCAACCTCAGAATCATCGGCTTACGCCATAAATTCTGGAGCGCCTATTTTTCATTTATAAATTCAGCTATTTAGCCTATACACGCCGGCGCGACGACCCATGCCGGACTTTACGCAACCTGGTGATCCCGGGGGGAAATACTGGCCGGGCCGGGCAGCGCCCGACGTGAACTTGCGGCCTCGCGCTGAATCTCCCTCATCCGAAGAGACGCGTTTGCGTGTTGCTTCCCGTGCAGCCCACCGCCGACGAGCGGGAGGCGACATCGGGGAGGGGCCGGGGGGAGGGCCGCACCCCGTCAGGATGCGGCTCTCCGCCACGCGCCCGGTGGCGGCCCGGAGGAGATTCGAAGGGGGCTAGATCTTCCTCACGTTGGAAGCCTGCAGGCCCTTGGGCCCCTGCGTCACGTCGAAGGAGACGCGATCGCCCTCCGCGAGGGTGCGGAAACCTTCCGCCTGGATGGCGGAGAAATGGACGAACACGTCCTCACCGTTGTCCTGCGAGATGAAGCCGTACCCTTTGGCCTCGTTGAACCACTTCACTTTTCCTTCGGGCATGCGGGCTCTTCCTTTCGCGGGACCGAAGCCCCTGTGCGGATGACACCGCGGGAGCAATCGCGCCGGAGCGCGATACTCCTTCCGGCGCCTGCGCGCCGTCCCATGGGTTCCGTCGGGGCGGGAGGCCCTGGACGAGGCGGCAACGCGATGGGGAGAAGACCGGGCGCCAAAAAAAGACGCGAGGGAGTTGGTCCTCGCGGTATCGGCAACAGTTTCCCTTCTGCTCGTACGTGTGAAGCCCTCACTGCGGCGCCATTTTTACCAGCTTTGGAGGTTTGTCAAGCACTTTCTCCCGGAACCATCCGACTCGCGCCGCGTTGCCGGCGGGTGCGCCGATTTGGGCGTGACATGCGGCGGCCCGGTGTGTCATGAAACGGGCCTCTTCCGGATCGCGACCGCGGGTCGGCGGGAGGGCGAGAACGGATGGGGGCGGCATGCAAGAGGAACCGAAGACGGTACCCCTCGCGAAGCGGGCGCGGAAAAAATCCGGGATCAATGGCGGGAGGCACGGCGCGGACACCCGGGTCGCCATCGCCCGTGTCCTCGCTCCGGTGATCGAGGCGCTCGCGCCGCGCCTGGGACGCGAGCGGGCACGCATGGTGATCGTCCGTGCCGTGGTCGCTGTGGCCCGCGGTGGCCGTCCCGTGCCCGGAGAGCTTCCCCCCGCCACGCGCGGGGTGCTCCTCCGCCTTCGGGACGACCTGATCGGGCTCGTGGATGGGCTGCCCGGGGGCGATCCCGACGCGCGGGGTGCCCTGATCGCCGCGCTCGCCGAGGAGTCTCTCGATGCGGGCTCGAGATCGCGGCACGGGGCGGTGTACACCGGCCCGGGCCTCGCGCACCACGCGCTCGAAGAGGGCCTCCGGGTGTTGGGCGAACCTCCCGCCCGGATCCTCGATCCCGCCTGCGGTGCGGGTGATTTCCTCGTCGCCGCGGCCACCCATCCCGCACTCGGCGGCGCATTCCTCCGCGGACTCGATCGCGATGCCGTCGCCGTGGCCGCGGCCCGCGCCCGCCTCGATCTCTTGCGCGACGGGTTCCGGTTCCGGAGCGCGCTCTCGGCGCGCGATGCGCTGGTGCATCCGCCGGAGGCGAAATTCGATCTCGTGATCGGCAACCCGCCCTATGTCCGGCAGGAGGCGCTCGGCGGACCCGCCGTCCGGCGGTCGCTCGCGGCCAGGCTGGAGCGGCTGCTCCCGGGCTCCGCGGCGGCGGTCGGAGGGAGGGCCGATCTCTCCATCGCGTTCCTGCTGCTCGGCCTCTCGCGTCTCCGCCCCGGCGGCGTGCTTGCCTTCCTCACGTCCAACGCCTGGCTCGACACGCGCTACGGCGCCCCCTTCCGGCGGTTCCTCGCGGAGCATGTCGAGATCCGACTCGTCGAGGACCGGGAGGAGAAGGCCTTCGCCCGGGTCGCGGTGAACCCTGTCCTCGTCGTGTTGCGCCGGCCCGACGGGCGGGCCCGGGCCGCCGCGCGTTTCGTCCTGGCGGCCCCCGGTCGTGCCTCGTGTGCGCGCCGCGCGCCCCCGCGCGCGCTCGCCGGTGGAGGCGCCTGGGGATCGGCGATCCTTCGGCGCTCGACTCTCCTGGACGAGGCCCTCGCCGCCGCGCCGCGCGCCTTCGCCCCTCTCGAGTCGATCGCCGCGCTCACCTATGGGACCAAGCCGGGCCTCGTCGATTTCTTCCTGATCGATCCGGACGGTACGGAGATCGAGGATCGCTTCCTCCGGCCCGTCCTCACCTCCACCGCCGAGGTGCATGCGCTCGAAGTGCGCGCGGGCGACCTGCCGCGGCGGCTCTTCGTCTGCCCCGAGCTCGGGGACGCGCTCGCGACCTGGCCGGGGGCCGCGGCGCATGTCGCGGGGGGTGCCGCGCGCGTCACGCGCACGAAGGCGCTGCACACCCGCGCGGGCCTTCGCTGGCCCGAAGTCCCCTCCCTGCGCGCCAACCGTCCCTGGTATCACCTGAGGCCCCGCCCCGGCGGAGACTTCGCCGTGCCGCTGCTCCTGCGGGAGCGGCTCTTCTTCGCGTGGACGCCCGATCGTCCGGCCGCCACCAACATGTTCTTCCAGGGGCGCTTCCGGGACGGGACGCGGGCGCTCGCGGGCACGGCGATCCTGAACTCCTCGCTCGTCCTGCTCGCCCTCGAGGTCCGGGGGCGCATCAACATCGGGGGGCGCATCAATGTATACGGCCCTGAGCTGCGGCCGCTCCCCGTCCCCGATCCCGCCCGCATGGATCGCGCGGCGCTCGACGCGATCGCGCGGGCCTTCGCGCCGCTCTTGCGTCGCCGGCCGGCGCGGGCGGCGGAGGAGGCGGTCCGCGTCGATCGCCGGACGCTCGATGAGGCGGTGCTGGAGGCGGCGGGTATTCCCCTCCGGCTGGCGCCGCTGCTGGCCGAGGCCCTCGCCGATCGCGTCGCCCGGCGCCTCCGACGCGAACGGGATCCTGTGCCCGGCGATGCGCCCTCCGGGGTGCCCCGTGGATCAGGCCGGGGGGATGTCCCGGCGCGGGAAACATTTCGCTGAACGCGCCGGGGGCGGGTCGCGCGGCGGGCTCCCTTCGTCTAACATGAGCGGCCGTCGCCCGCGTTACGCGCGGGCGTACGAGAGGAGGGGGCCGGCATGAAGCTCGGCGAGATCGCCCGCCGCACGGAGTGCGCGCTGGAAGGGGACGCGGCGATGGAGATCCGCGGCGTCGCCGGAATCGAGGACGCGGGCCCGGGAGACATCACCTTCCTGTCCAACCCGCGCTACCGCCCGATCCTGCGCGAAACGCGCGCGTCGGCCGTGTTCCTTGCGCCCGGGACCGAGGCGCCACCGGGCTGCGCGGTGCTGCGCTCCGCCAACCCTTACCTCGCCTTCGCCCGGGCGATCGAGTGCTTCTACACGCCGCCGCAGCAGCCACCCGGTGTTCATCCCAGCGCGGTGATCGACCCTGGCGCGCGGCTCGCCGCGGATGTCCGCGTCGGCCCGAACGCGGTGATCGAGGCGGCGGTGTCCATCGGGGAAAGGACGCAAGTCGGACCCAACGCGACGATCCAGACCAACGTCCGCATCGGTGCCGACTGCGTGGTCCACGCCAACGTCGTCATCCGGGAGCACGTGCGGATAGGAGACCGCGTTATCCTTCAGAACGGGGCGGTGATCGGCGCGGACGGCTTCGGGTTCGCCCCGAAGGGGGACGGTTCCTACCACAAGATCGTGCAGGCGGGCACGGTCATCCTGGAGGACGACGTCGAGATCGGCGCGAACGCGACGGTGGATCGCGCGGCGGTGGGTGTGACGGTGATCGGTCGGGGCACAAAGCTCGACAACCTCGTGCAGGTCGGGCACGGTTGCCGGATCGGAGAGCACACCGTGGTGGCCTCGCAGGCGGCGTTCGCCGGGAGCACTCACATCGGATCACGGGTGATGATCGGCGGTCAGGTCGGCGCCGCGGGCCACCAGACGGTTGGAGACGGCGCCGTTGTCGCCGCCAGGTCGGGGATCCACGGCGACATCCCGCCGGGGGCGGCGGTGGGCGGGAGCCCGCATATGCCGCTGGCGGTGTGGCGGAAGGTGAGCGCCGCACTGCCGCGGCTGCCCGACGCCCTCCGCCGCCTGCGGCGCGTGGAGCGCCGCCTCGGACTCCACGGCGAGGGGCGAAACGAGGACTAGGTCCCGTTTCGGGACCGACTATTTCCCGGCCTTCGGCGGAGGCGGCAGCACGAGCCCGGTTTTGGCTCCGAGAGTCATCCCGTCCACCGGGATGTCCGAGGTCGTCGGGTTCAGGTACATCACCGCCTTGGCGAAGGTCCGCTTGTAGACGATCTTGTTAACATCGGTCTCGCCCGCGGGAAGCGTCACGTAGTGGCCGCGCGGGGCTCCCGGGTCGAGCTGGATCTCCGGGATGGCGGGGATCAGATCGGTGAACTCGCAGTAGGTATTGATGCCGCCCGCCATCATGCAGGCCGTGTACCCGTAGATCAGCCCCGCCGTGGTGCTCTCCCGGTTCCAGCCGATGAAGATCTTCCGCTTGCTGTTGAAGAACTCCACCATGTTCAGCCCGTCGCGGATCTGCTGGGGGTCCCGCCCCCGGAGGCCGAAGCCCTCCTCGTGCGCTCCGTGGGCGTTCAGCACCGCGATCTCGTTGCGCCGCGGCGCCCCGGCGTTGGCTCCGTTCCAGATCAACAGGCCGCGCTTCGAAACGGCGCGCATTTCGGCGTAGAAGGAGGTGATCATCGCCTCGGAGTCCGCGAACGACGTGATCTCCGCCGGCGTTCCCGTCGTGCTGCAGAAGTTCACGTCCTGGATCGCGCCGACCGCCGCGGGATCCATCGCGCGGAGCGCGTCGACGGCCGGCGGCGGGCCGTCCGGCTCGAAGCGCTGGCCCGGGAGGCTCATCCAGTACCACACGCCGGTCGAGACGAGGCGGAAGCAGGTGGGAGGCATCACCGTCCAGAAGTCGTTCTGCGCCGCAAGATAGTTGAGCGCCCCGAAGTCGAAGAACATGCCGTTGAAGCCGGCGGCGACCACCGTGGTGATGGCGGACTTCACGTAGTTGCGGAAGACGGGACTCTTCCAGTTGGCGAACACCCAGGCGGCATACCGGCCGTAGTAGTCGGTCTTCTGGATCGCGCCGGTCCACTGCGGCTCCAGCGTGCCGAGCACGGGATAGACGGTGCTCCCGGTGGCGCGGGCCAGGGCGTAGAACTCCTCCTGGGTGAAGTTGCTCGTGTGCAGGGCCGCTTCGGGATCCGTCGGCGGCGGCACGATCTCCGCGCCGGTCGGGGGCGTGGTCGGGAACGCGTCGATCGCGAGATACTCGAGGATGGTCATCCGGCGGTTGTAGGCGCGCACCGTGAAGCCCGAGGCGTCCGTCGGCAGCGGCCACCACTTGCCGTGGGCGCCCCCGAAGACCATGAGGTCGGCCATGGCGAAATTGCGGTGGAGGGCCTCGACGGCCACGGGATCCGTCGGAGGGCCGCCCGAGCGGAGGATCGCGAGCTTCGGATACCCGCGCCGGTTGACCACGCCCTGCGGAGAGCCGCCGGCGTGGGCCTCGGAGGGCGCGAGGATGGGCGAGACGAACGCCGCAGCCGTCACGGCCATCGCGGCGAAACCGATCCGGGAGAAGACACGTGCACGCACGTCGGATACTCCTTGCGGGCCCGGGGAGGGGGGCCGGCCCGGCCGTCCGGCGCGGACATGGACGTGCGCGCCGGGGACGGCACACTCCCTGAAAACGCAAGGTGCGTGCCAATGGAAAGGGCCGCCGCGAGCGCGGCGGCCCCTTGTCAATCAACGGCTTACGCGGTGACGGAATGCGGCACCGCCCCTGGAAGCCCCGGCCGGGTTACATGCTCGTGATCCGGTTACGATCCCGGAACCGGCCAGGGCCGATTCGGAAGAGGGCCGGGGCCGACGAGATCCAGGACGATCAGGACGGGTTCTTGCGCGAGAGCTCCTCGTCGATGATCTCCTGGAACGCCTCCGGCGGCTGGGCGCCCGAGAGCATCCGGCCGTTGATGAAGAA
>JBGPLH010000062.1:0-12681 GCA_041486365.1 Thermodesulfobacteriota bacterium
CGCCGCTCGACGACGTGCTGCGGGTCTGGGCGGGGCTCGGCTACTATTCGCGCGCGCGCAACCTTCACGCGGCCGCGCGCCGGATCCTGGAGGAGCACGACGGGAAGTTCCCGGACACCGAGGCGGCCCTGCGCGCTCTCCCCGGCGTGGGGCGCTACACCGCCGGCGCGATCCTCTCGATTGCCTTCGGCAGGGACACACCGGTTGTCGACGGCAACGTGATGCGCGTTCTCTCTCGCGTCTTCGCGATCGGCGTCGATCCACGATCGGCCCGGGGGCAGACGCGCTTCTGGGACGTCGCGGAGCGACTGGTGCCCGAGGGGAAGGCCTCCGGCTGGAACCAGGCGCTCATGGAGCTGGGCGCGCTGGTCTGTGTACCCGACAACCCGGCATGTTTTCTCTGCCCCGCGCTCAGGCTCTGCCGCGCCCATGAAGCGGGAGCGGTCGATCGTTTCCCCCTGCGGCCGCGGCGGCGCAAGGCGCCGGTGGTCGAGGGCATCTGCGCCATCGCGCGGCGCGGCGGTCGGCTGCTTTTTGTTCAGCGCCCGGAGACAGGGCTCCTCGGCGGGCTCTGGGAGTTCCCGACGGCGGACCTTGCGGGCGGGCAGCGCGGTCCCGCGGCGGCGCGCGCCTTCCTGGAGAAGGGTCTGGGTCTTCGTGGGACGGCGGGCGCGCCCCTCGGGACGGTGCGGCACCTCTTCACGCACCGGGATCTGCGGCTCACGCTCTATCCCTTCGAGGTGACGGAGGGGAGGGTGCGCGCGGGGGATTACCGCGCGCACCGGTGGATCCGAATCGGCGAGGCGAAGGGCTTTCCGCTGTCGGTGCTGACGGAGAAGGTCTGCGAGCGGCTCGCGGATCACGAGCCGGAGAGGAGGAAGCGGTGATCGCCCGTGGGATCTGGTACCTGCTGATCGGATGGTGGCTCGGCGCGATCTGGACGATCCTGGCCTACCTCTTCTGCCTCACGATCATCGGGCTTCCCCTCGGGACGATCATGTTCAACACGCTCCCGAAGGTGCTCACGCTGAAGCCCACAGAGACGGAGCAGATCCAGACGATGGTGGACGGCAGGCCCGCAACCGTCTCGGGCGTCCCGGAGGAGCTCCCCTTCCTGCTCCGGGCCATCTACTTCTTTCTGATCGGATGGTACGTCGCGGGCTACGCGATCCTGGTCGGCTACATCCTGTGCCTGACGGTCATCGGTATCCCGGCGGGCCTCTGGATCCTGAACCGGATCCCGCTCCTCATGACCCTGAAGCGGGCGTACTGAACGGGAATCAGGTTGCGTTGACACCCCTTCGAAGCGTGGGCTATGTTGCCGCGAGCTCGGCCCGGAAGCGGCCCGCGCGCACCGGCCGCGTCCCGGCGATTCCCATCCCGCGTGGTTCCGCGGATCCCGCCGCGTTTCCCGGACCCGCACGCCCAGGAGCACCCCCGATGGATTTCTCGTTCTCACCGGAAGCCTTGATGATGCAGGACACCCTCCGGAAGTTCGTCACGGAGGAGATGATCCCCCTGCAGGAGAAGAACACCCTTGACCGCGAGGTGCCGCCCCCGGCGGACATGCGCAAGAAGCTGCGCAAGCGCTCCGCGGAGCTGGGCTTCTACGGGATTGACATGCCCGAGGAAGCGGGCGGCGGGGGTATCTCGACGGTGGATCGGATGCTGCTCCACGAGGAAGCGGCCAAGCACGACACGGTCTTCGACATGGAGATCTTCGGCGGCGCGGGCGGTCCGACGCCGATCCTGCTTTCCTGCACGGACAAGCAGAAGGAGAAGTACCTCGCCCCGCTCATGAAGGGCGAGATCACGACCTGTTTCGGCTTGAGCGAGCCCGGCGCCGGATCGGACGCGACGAACATCTCGACCTCGGCTGTGAAGAAGGGCGACAAGTGGATCCTGAACGGCCGGAAGCACTACATCACGAACGGTCCCTCCGCCGATTTTTCGATGGTGTTCGCGAGCACGGACAAGGCGAAGGGCGCCCGCGGCGGGATCACGTGCTTCCTCGTCGATCGAGACGCGCCGGGCGCCGACTTCGATCACCCGCAGGACACGATGGACGGCAACGGCTGGGTCGGCGAGTTGGTCTTCGAGGACTGCGAGGTGCCGGCGGACAACCTTCTTGGACAGGCGGGCTTCGGTTTCGCGCTCGCGATGCACTGGATCAATGACGGGCGGCTCAACATCGGCGCCGCGTCGGTCGGGATCGCCAAGCGCATGCTGAAGATCAGTCTCGACTACGCCAGGCAGCGCGTGGCCTTCGGCCAGCCCATCGCCAACTTCCAGCTGATCCAGGCCATGCTCGCCGACATGGCGACGGAGATCTTCGCCGCCGAGAACATGGTCTACCGCTCGGCGTGGATGAAGGATCAGGGGATCGACATCCGCAAGGAGGCCGCGATGGTGAAGGTCTACGCCGCCGAAATGGTGAACCGCGCCGTGGACACCGCCATGCAGATCCACGGCGGCATGGGCTTCATGCGCGAAACCCCGATCGAACACGTGATGCGCCGCGTGCGTGTCTTCCGGATCTTCGAGGGGACCAGCGAGATCCAGCGGCTCACGATCGCCAAGTCCCTGCTGAAGGACTAGGCGGCGCGAGGGGGAGGCTCCCGCCGCGTTGCGAGACGACGCGGGGGAACGAAAGGCAATGGGAGGGCGAGGCTCCTGCCGAGCCTCACCGCAAGTAGAAACAACGAGCGGGCCGTGGCGACACGGCCCGCTCGTCATTGCGGGGCCGGCGCCACCGCCGCCTCCCCCCGCGGCGTCAGCCACCCGAGCGCGATCGCGATGAGGAAGAGCGCTGGGACGTCCCCGATCAGGTGGCCGTGCTCGTGCGCCTGGAAGATGGCCTGCAGCATCATGATCCCGCCGTGCACGATGCTCGACCAGACGGTGAACCAGATGAGGCTCAGGTGCTTCAGCGGATCCTTCGCGGCGCGCAGGAGGAACACCCCGAGCGTCGCGTAGATCCCCACGATCATCTGCTCGTAGTTCGGGTTGTGCGGCTGCCACCGCCAGCCGGAGGGCCAGACGATGAGCATCGGGTAGAGCCCGAGGATGAAGATCGTTCCTGAGACGAGCAGCGTGATGCGGAGATAACGGAGGCGGGCTTGGCTCGTCATGTGCTCTCCTTTGGGGGGAGCGGGCGCGGGCGCGGATCGCTTGCGCCGCCCGCGATGGGCGTGCCGATGACGGATCTCGACAAGAGCCGGGGCATTATGGAGGGGGAAGCCCCGCCTTTCCAGCCCGAAGTCAGGGGCGCGCGGCGGGGGCCCGGCGGGAAGGGACGGGGCGGTCGCGGGCCCCGGTCCAGGGGGACGGTTTGCCCTGGATCGTTTCAGCTTTTATGATGCCCCGGCCTGGTGCCGACAGGCTCCGGGTGCCTCCCGCAGGTACGACGAAGGAAACAGGGACATGGCGGTGTCAAGAGCCACGGTGATGGTGATCGGATCGACCGGGATGCTCGGCGCGGCGCTGGTGCATCACTTCACGCGCCGGGGTCACGCGGTGAGGCCTCTCTCGCGCCGCGAGTTCGTGATCGGGCGCGATCCGGTCTCCGGGATCGACCTCGGGGGCGTGGACTGCGTCGTCAACGCCGCCGGCATGATCAACCGGCGCCTGGCCGAAGGCGCGAACGAAGCCCAGGCCACCCTCGTGAACAGCCTGTTCCCACGGCAGCTCGCCGATCACTGCGAGGCGCGCGGCGTCCGGGCGATCCACGTCTCCACGGACTGCGTCTTCGATGGCACGGCCGGGCCCTACGTGGAAACCGATCTCCCGACCGCCACGGATCTGTACGGGCGCTCCAAGGCCTGGGGCGAGCCCCGGAACTGCCTCGTCCTCCGCACCTCCATCTTCGGACCCGAGACGAGCAACTTCTACCTGCTCCTCAGCTGGTTCCTCGCGCAGACCGATGAGTGCCGGGGCTTCACGAACCATCTCTGGAACGGGATGACGACGCTCCAGCTGGCCCGCTGCATCGAGACCATACTGGAGAAGGGCATGCACGAGAACCGGATCCAGCACCTGTTCAGCGAGGACACCACCAAGTACGACCTGCTCTGCGCGATGGCCAAGGCCTTCCGGCGGCCGCTCCGCGTGGTTCCCTTCGAGGACGCCCGGCGCCGCGACACCCGGCTGCGGACCATCCACCCCGCCTTCGAGGAACAGCTCGGGGTTGCCCCCCTCGAGGAGCAGCTGCGGGATCTCGTGCCCTTCGCGGAATCGCTCCGGCATGGTTGACCTGCCCGGCCGGGACGCGCCTGGGACCTCCGCCGGAGCCGGCGGCAAGGTCTGCGTCCTCATTCCCGCCTGGAACTGCGCCTCCACCATTGCGGAGGTCGTCTCGAGGGTGCCGCTCCGGGGACCTTCGGACGAGATCATCGTCGTCGATGACGCCAGCACCGACGGGACCTTCGAGCGCGCGGGCGCCTTGCCCCGCGTGTTCGTCGCGCGGAACCCGGCGAACCTCGGCTACGGCGGGACGAGCCGGCGGCTCTACGCCATCGCGCACGAGCGGGGCGCGGACGTCACCATCAACATCCACGGCGACCTGGGCCACCGGCCCGAGGACATCCCGGCCGTGCTCGCGCCGATCCTTCGCGGGGAACACGACATCGTGCTCGGATCGCGGCTTCTCTGGATTCTCGAGGGGCTGCGGCGTACCGGGTGGCGTCGCGTCTTCTCCGAAGATGCGCGGGGAGGAATGCCGCTGCACCGCGTGCTCGGACACCTCACGCTCACGGGCGTCCAGAACCTCTGCTTCGGCACAAGGCTGCACTGCTTTCACGAGGGGATGCGCGCCTGCACGCGCCCGGTGATCGAGTGGGCCCTGCGCGCCGACCTGCCTGCCTGGTACAACTTCGACACGGAGCTGCTCGTGGAGGCCCACCGCCGGGGTTTCCACATCGGCGAAGTGCCCGTCCGCCCGCTCTACGATCCCCGCACGAAGTCCGCCGCGCCTCCCATCCGGTACGGGTTGCGCACGCTCGCCCACGCGATACGGAAGGGTCTCGAGAGGCTCTAGTGGAATTGGTTTCGGGAGGGCGCGCGCGGACGGGTGGTGATCAGCCGGGTCCCGCGATGGTCCGGGCGGCGAGCGTCTTCCGGTGGATGCCGCGGGGGCCCGCGCGGAGCAGGAAGTCGGCGAGATGGTCCGTGCAGGGGGAGCCGATCTTCTGAATTTTGCCTGTGGCCGCCTCGAGCCTGAGGCCGGAGGCCAGCAGGATCCGGTAGGCTTCCTTGAGCATCCGGATCTCCTCGCGTGAGTGGCCCGCGCGCGTCAGGCCGACCACGTTGATGCCCCTCACCCGCGGGGGCACCCCGTCCGTCACGAAGAAGGGGAGCACGTCCTGCGTGATCTTCGAGTTGCCACCGATCATCGCCAGTCGGCCCAATTTCGTGAACTGATGAACCACGACGCCGCCCGAGAGGAAGACCTTGTCCTCGATCTCCACCTCTCCCGCCAGGGCGACGTTGTTCGCCATGATCACCCCGTTTCCGACGCGGCAGTCGTGCGCCACGTGCGCGTACACCATCAGCATGTTGTCGTCGCCGATGAAGGTGCCGGCGCCCTCGCGGGACCCGCGATGAACGGTGACTCCCTCGCGGATCACGTTTCGATCGCCGATCTGCACGGTGCTGCTGGCTCCCTTGAACTTGTAATCCTGGGGCGTGCCCCCGATCACCGCGTGCTCGTGGATCGCGTTGCCGTCGCCGATGCGCGTGCCGCGCTTGATGACCGCGTGGGCCCCGATCCAATTCCCGCCGCCGATGATCACGTCCTCCTCGATCACGACGAAGGGGCCGATGGCGTTGCCAGGCCCGATCTTCGCGTCAGGGGCCACGACGGCGCTCGGGTGCAGATCCATGCTTCTCCGGTGGACAGGGTTGACCCGGGGAAGGGTATCAGCGATCTCCACAGGGCGCACGCGCTTTGTCGGAACGCCGATGGCTCGTTTCGCGGGCTCACTGTGGCCGGTCGAGGCTGTAGTATCATGGGCCGGGAGCGGGGCCTGAAGCCCCGAAGGAGGACCCATGGGAGCGCTGATTCTCGAAAGGCTGACCTGGCCGGAGGTCGAGGCGGAGATTCGCGGCGGCCGCGACACGATCGTGATTCCCTTCGGCTCGACGGAGCAGCACGGTCCCCATCTCCCCCTCGGGACCGACGCGATGCTCGGCGACGCGATTGGAGAGGCCGTGGCCGCGCGCCTGGATGCGTTCCTCGCGCCGACGGTCCGGATCGGCTGCTCGAGCCATCACCTCGCCTTCCCGGGGACGCTCTCGGTGGAGGAGGAAACCTTCCACCGCGTGGTCGCGGACGTCGTGCGGTCCATCACGCCGCAGGGGTTCCGGCGCATCGTGCTGCTCCCGACGCACGGCGGGAACTTCGCGCCACTGGGGGCCGCGGTCGAAAGGATCGGTCCCGTCCCGGGCGTGCGGATCGTCACCTTCTCCGACGTGGGCCTCCTGGCGGAGGTGATGCTCGGCCTCGGCGCGGAGCTAGGTATCCCGCCGTCGGAAGGGGGCATCCACGCGGGGGAGTGGGAGACGTCGATGATGCTCGCCCTGCGACCCGAGCTCACGCGGATGGAGCGCGCGGAGGTGGGTTACACGGGGGACCTCATGGAAGGCATGCAGACGATGGTCGCGCGGGGGACGGACGCGGTGGCGAAGAACGGCGTCTTCGGCGATCCGCGGCGCGCCAGCGCGGAGGCCGGGCGCCGCTACGTGGACCGCATCGTCGATCGCGTCCTGCAGGAAATCGCCCGGGCGTGAGGCGGGCGGACGGATGAAGCAGGCGGACGTATTGAAGCAGGCGATTCTGATCGTCGATCACGGGAGCCGGCGCGCGGAGGCGAACGAGGCGCTGGAAGCCGTGGCGGTGCTCGTGAAGCGGGCCCGGCCCGAGGCGATCGTCCGCGTGGCCCACATGGATCTGGCCTCGCCGTCCGTCGCGGACGCCTTCGACGCCTGCGTGGCGGAGGGCGCCCTCGAGGTGATCGTCCACCCGTACTTCCTGTCTCCGGGCAGCCACACCACCAATGACATCCCACGGCTCGTCCGCGAAGCCGCCCTGCGGCACCCGGGCGTCGTGACGCGCATCACCGATCCGCTCGGCACCCACCCGAAGATCGCCGAAGTGATCCTGGAACGAGTCCGGAACGCGAAGGCACTGTGAGGGAGAGAGGCGGCGGAGGCGCTACTCGATCCGGACGATCGAGGCCTGCGGGAGCTTGCCAAGGAGGCTCTGTAGCGCCCCTTCGAGGTACTCCGCGTCGCGTGACTCGAGGGTGAGCATGACCTTGTATTCGGTGACGTTGATGACCGGGTAGGACCCGAGCATGAGCTGCGGGTACTCGTGGAGCACTGCGTGGAGCAGCTCCGCGATGGCGCTCTCGCCGTCCCGCACATAGACCTTCTTCAGGAGGAAGGGGGCGTCCCGGAAGCGCTCCTTGATCGTCTCGAACTTCTGGCGAAGGATCTCCGGGATGCCGGGGAAGATGTAGACGTTCTTGAAGACCACCACCGGCACCCAGAGCCGGCTATCCTCGATCAGCTCCGCCCCCTCCGGGATCTCGGCCATCTTGAGATCGCTCTCCTTCACCTTCTCCTGGTAGTACCCCTCGATCAGCGCCTTGAGCTTCGGGTGACGGACCACGCGGGTGTCGAAGCCCCGCGCGATCCCCTCGATCGTCAAGTCGTCGTGGGTGGGGCCGACGCCTCCGGTGGTGAACACGACGTCGAACCGGCCGGAGAGATCCCGGATCTCCCGGGCGATCACGTCGAGATCGTCGGGGATCACGGAGATCTTGAGCACGTCCACGCCGAGCGCGCGCAGCTCGCGGCACAGGAAGGGGGAGTTGGCGTCCTGCACCTTCCCCGAGAGGATCTCGTTCCCGATGATGAGGAGGGCGGCCGTGCGGTGCATGGCGTCGGGTTCTCCCCTAGATGGAATGCTTTCTCACCAGGTTTCGCGCGATCACCGTCTGGAGGATCTCGTTCGTTCCCTCGCCGACGGTCATGAGCGGCGCGTCGCGGTAGTAGCGCTCGACGTCGAACTCGGTCGTGTAGCCGTAACCGCCGTGGATGTGGATCGCCTCCAGCGTGTGGCGCGCGCAGGCCTGGGTGGCGAAGAGCTTGGCCATGGCCGACTCGAGGTCCGAACGCTCGCCGCGATCCTTCAGCAGGGCCGCATTGATCACGAGCATCCGCGCGGCTTCGATGTCGGTCGCCATGAGCGCGAGTTTCGACTGGATCAGCTGGTGCTCCGCGATGGGCTTGCCGAAGGTGCGCCGGATCTGCGCGTAGCGGATCGAGTCCTCGAAGGCGGCCCGCATCACGCCCACGGCCCGCGCGGCGACGTTGATCCGCCCGGTCTCCAGCCCGCTCATCACCATCCGGAAGCCCGCGCCCTCCCGGCCGCCCACGAGGTCGGCCGCCGGGACGGGGAAGTTCTCGAAGACGAGCTCGCAGGTCTCGATCCCCTTGTAGCCGAGCTTCTTGATGTCGCGGCTCACCATGAAGCCCGGCGCTCCCTTCTCGATGATGAACGCCGAGATTCCGCCGTGCGGCGGCTGCGCGTCCGGATCGGTCTTCGCCAGCAGCAGGAAGGTGTTTCCGTGACGGCCGTTCGTGATCCAGAACTTCACGCCGTTCACGAGGTAGCGGTCCCCGTCCCGCGTCGCCGTGGTGCGCATCGCCGCCACGTCGCTGCCCGCGTCGGGTTCGGAGAGCGCGAGCCCGCCGCGCTTGTCGCCCGTGGCCATCCCAGGGAGCCAGCGCCGCTTCTGCTCCTCCGTGCCGAAGGTCCGGAGGACCCAGGCCATGATGAGGTGCGTGTTGAGAACGCCCGAGAGGCTCATCCAGCCGCGGCAGATCTCCTCCACGATCAGAGCGTAGGTCACCGTGTCGAGCTCCATCCCGCCGTATTCCTCGGGGATCGTGGCGCCGAACAGGCCCATCTCCTTCATGCGATCGACCAGCGCGTGCGGGTACTCATCCGCGTGCTCGTACCCGGAGGCGACGGGCATCACTTCCTTCTGCACGAACTTTCGCACGGCGTCGATCACCGCGCGTTGCTCGTCGCTGAGGGTGAGATCCATGGATCGCGCTCCGTGAAACGAGCCGGGAAAGGGCACGAGGCGTGAAGGGAAAGGGGGCTGGACGGCGGAGGAAGCCGGAAGCGGCGCCGGGGTCAGAAGGGAACGCGCACGCCGTCCCGCGTGATCATCTCCCGGAAAGCCTCGGTGATCCGCGTCGTGATCGGGCCCGGCGCGCCTTCGCCGATCCGCCGGTCGTCGATGTCCACGACCGGGATGATCTCCGCGCCCGTGCCGGTGAGGAAGCACTCGTCCGCGTTGAAGAGGTCGAAGCGCGCGAGGCGCTCCTCGCGCGCCGGGATCCCCATGCCCACCGCCAGCTCGAGGATCGCGCCACGCGTGATCCCCTCGAGCCCGCCGTCCCAGAGGGGTGGCGTGAGCAGCGCGCCGCGCTTCACGATGAACACGTTGTCCCCCGTGCACTCCGCCACGAAGCCCTCCTGGTTCAGCATGACCGCCTCGAGGGCGCCGGCGCGGCGGGCCTCGATCTTCGCCAGGACGTTCTTCAGGTAATTGAGGCTCTTCACCCGCGCGTCGAAGGTCGCGGGGCCGATCTGCCGCGTCGAGGCGGTGATCACCCGGAGGCCCTGCCGGTACAGCTCCTCGGGGTAGAGCTTCACCTCGTCCACGATGCAGATCACCGTGGCGCGCTTGCAGTTGCTCGGATCGAGCCCGAGGTCTCCCTCGCCCCGGGTCACCACGAGGCGGATGTAGGCATTCCTGCGATTATTCCGGCGGACCGTCTCGACCACCACGTCGGACATCGCGTCGATCGGCATCGGGATCTCGAGCGCGATGGCCCGGGCCGATTCGTACAGGCGATCGAGGTGCCCGCGGAGACGGAAGATACACCCCTCGTACACGCGGATCCCCTCGAACACGCCGTCGCCGTAAAGCAGGCCGTGGTCGAACACCGAGATCTTCGCGTGGTCGCGATCGTGGAATGCGCCGTCGATGTAGATCAGCATGGGTGTCCCGGTCTGGAAGGTCGGGTCATTATAGATGCGCGCGGCACGCCGCGCAAACCGGTCAGCGGATTGCCTTCTCGCCACCGCCGAGCACGTCTCGCTCCGTCACCTCCACTTGCGCGACCGCGCCGTCGCGCCGCACCTCCCATGCGCCGAGCGCCCGCGTCCCGCCGTCGCCGTTCGCGCCGGAGGTGCGATAGGGGACGAGAATCCTGAACCGTCCGTCCGCACCGGCCCGCGCGGCGCACGCGAAATCGAGGTCGCGGCCGACGGGCGTGCGCAGGCGGATCGACGCCGTCACGGCGGAGCCGGGTCGGGCCCGCCCCGTGATTCGAGCGCCGCGGACGCGCTCGAAAAGCTTCACCGCCGCGACCGGTGCGCCGGGAAGCGGGTCCGGGCCGGCGGTGGCGAGGTAGAAGCTCTCGTGGCTTTCCTGCAGGAGACGGAAGTTCCCGAGGCAGGGCAGGTTCTCGCCCGCGTCCGATCCGTCGTCGTGCAGGAGACGCGTGTTGAGCGCGCGGCGGTACGCGGCCGTGGGAAGCGGCACGCCGTCGCCGCGGTGCGGGACCCGCGAGGTGTCCGCGTAGACGATCATCGGCGTGGCGAGGACGTAGCGAAGGCGCTCCGCCTCGATCCGCCCGGCCGCCGTGGCGCCGTCGGAAAGGAGGAGGGCCTCGCCGCGCGCGTTGGCGAGGCGCTCCTCCGGACGCAGCAGCAGGGGCGAGCCAACCACCGGCCGCTCGGCGAGCCAGACGATCCAGTAGCCGTATCGCCAGGGGGCGAGGACCCCGTAGGGCGGCCGCGCGGAGGCGCTGCGCGCGATCCCCGCCGGGGGCGTGTGCGCCCGCGCCCACAGGAGCACCTCGCGCGCGGGCTCGTGGAAAAGCGCGACGCTGTGGACCTTCGTTGGCCGGTAGAGCCGAAGCGGCGGCACGGCCGCGACGGCGACGAGGGCGATCCCGAGAATCATCGCGAGAGCGCGACGGCGGCGCGCCGCGAAGAGGCTCCCGGCGGCCGAGCCGAGCGCGAGCGCCAGGGGAAGCGCGAGGTGCGGCGCGTAGCGGGGATACTGCCCCCGGGCGAGCAGGGCGGTGGCCGCCGTCCAGACGAGCAGGAGCGTGTCCCCCGGACGGGCGAGACGATCCCGGATCGCGCGGAGCGCGATCGCCGCGACGCCGATCGCGTAGGCGACGGCGCCGGGGCCGAAGGAGTTGAGGAGACCGGGGATCCCGAATTGGCGGAAGGATCTTCCCTCCATCGTTGCGCCGCCGGGCACCGGGCCCCCCGACACGTAGGCGAGCCCGGAGAAGAGTCCGCGTGCCGCCAGGACGAGCAGGGCGCCCGAGAGCGCGAAGCCGGCGGCCGCGGCCATCGGCCGGCGGGGCGCGCCGTCCCTCGGGAAGAGGAACGCTATGGCGAGGAGGCCGGCACCGCCGCCGGCGAGGGCCAAGGGCTGGAAGAGGGAAAGGCGCTCGAACTCGATTCCGAGCGACTTCCTCCCGAGGAAGATCGCCTCCGCCGCGAGCAGGATCGCGGCGGCCAGGACGAGCGTGGCTCCCACCCCCTCCGCGAGGGCCGGCGCGGGACGGCGCGCGAGCGCATCGGCCACGCGCTGGGCGGCCGCCCACAGGGCGAGGATCCCCGCGACGAGGACGAAGCCGCCCCAGACAAGGATCGCGCCGGCGAGGAGAGCGCCCGCGAGTGCGGCGCGACGGGCGCGGCCGCCCGGGGGGAATCCCGCGTCCCAGGCCACCGCGAGGGCCAGGAGCGCCAGCGGCGCCTCGATCGCGTTCTGATCGATCAGCCCGACCTGCGAGCCGTAGACGAGGGTCGGGACCACCGCCACGAGGAGTGCTGAGGCCATCGCGGCGGCGCGGTTGGCGATCCGGGCGCCGAGCAGGCAGGCGCCGGCCGGAGCGAGCGCGCCGAGAGCGGGGATCGCCCACGCGCAGATCGTCTCGGCCGCGCGCCGGGACGGATCCGCTCCTCCGATGGCGCGCGCGATCGTCGCGAGGATGAAGTCGAAACCGATGTCGGAGAGGACGGGGAGTCCCCGCGGGAAGCCGATCGCGGTGTCGAAGAGGGCGACCCGCGGCCAGTGCGCCAGCGCGAGCCACGCGCGGCGCATGTAGCCGTACGCGTCGATGCCGGAGAGGTGGAGGGGATCGCCGTCGAAGACGCCGGCGGCGTTGAGGGAGCGGAGGTGGAACGCGAGCCCCACGCAGCCGAGCGTGAAGATCGCCGCGACCCACCGGCCCATCGATGGGCGGGGACCGGGGCGCGCGCGCTCGCGGGAAGGGTCGTCGGGCTCCATCTGGAGGCGGGATCCTACGCGCGGACCCCGGTGAGCGCAAATCAGGGAAGGGGGATGATCATGTAGGTGGCAAGCGCCCGGGCGAAGTGCCTCCCCTCGGGGCTCTTCACGTCGGCCTCCGCGAGAACGATCTGCCGGCCCTTCTTGATCACGCGTGCCTCGGCGACCATGTCTTCCTTCGTCACGGGCGCCAGGAAGTTGATCTTCAGCTCCACCGTCGTGCACGACTCCCCCGGATCGAGCATCGGCATGATCGCGTGGGCGATGGCGGCGTCCGCGACGGAAGTGA
>JBGPLH010000063.1:0-12647 GCA_041486365.1 Thermodesulfobacteriota bacterium
CCTTCAAGTCGCCCCACCACGACTGGCGCGCGCTGCCGCAGTTCGAGAAAGCATACGCGGACACCGAGATTCGGATGCCGAGCGAGTCGGATCCCTGGCTCGGCTTCACGGACGGCAACACGTTCCTGGGGACGAACCGGTTCCTCCCGGGGCTCGTTCGCGACTACTGCCGCGCGATCACCTCCGCGGACTTCCTGATCGGGCGCGTGCTGGACCGGATCGACGCGATGGGCGCGCGGGAGGACACCGTGGTGATCTACGCGGGCGACAACGGCTACCTCTGGGGAGAGCACCGCCTGGTGGACAAGCGGTGGGCCTACGAGGACTCGATCCGGATCCCCTTCCTCGTGCGCTACCCGAAGACCCTGCGCGATCCCGGGCGCCCCGCCGGGCAGATGGTCCTGAACATCGACGTGGCGCCCACGCTGCTCGATCTCGCGGGGCTCCCGATCCCGGCCTGGATGCAGGGCCGTTCGCTTGCGCCGATCCTCGCCTCGCGGGAGGCGCCGGGACGCGAGGCCTGGCTCTACGAGCACTTCCCCGACTACCCCTACCCCGTGCCGCGCATCCGGGCGGCGCGGACGCCCGCGCACAAGTATGTCGAGTACGAGGGAGGCACGGGGCCGGAGCTCTACGATCTCGCCGTGGACCCGCGCGAGAGGAGGAACCTGATCGGAACAGGGGAGGGCGTCGCCCTGCTGCCGCGCATGAAGGGGCTCCTGGCGTCCCTGCGCAGGGAGATCGAGGGCTGATCCATTTCGTCAGCGCCGCCGATTCTCACACGGCGGGCACGGGCAACGGGTTCGTCGCGTAGAGAACGGAGCGCTCGAGGCTCTCGTCCCGCAGGTGCTGGATCGCCTGGTACTCGGGCGACGTCACCATCGCGACGAATGCCCCCCGCGTCGGGTACTCGACGAGGAGCAGGCTGTCCCAGCGCTCGCTCCCGATGAGGAGCTCGTCGGGCCGCCCCATGTAGAGCACCCGGCCGCCGACCTTCCGAAGATGCGGCGTCACGGCCTCCCCGTACTTCGCGTACATCTCCGCTCCGCCCGCCGGCTTGAACCGGAGCAGGTTGAGCATCACGACGGGCCCTTCGTCCGCACGGCTCGCGAGCGACTGGAACGCTTCGGCGTTGGGTCCTTCCAGGAGACCCTTCGGGGCGGTTTCGGTGGGTCGGGTCATGGCTTGAATCCTCCCGGGTGTGAGGCGAGGCTGAATTCTTGATCGAAGGGATCCAGAAGTGCAATCTGGGGCGGGCGCGAGTCATCCGGTGCGCGCAATCCGAAGGAGGTCCCGGTGGCCGTCAATCCGATGGAGCGTTTCACGACGATGGCGGGCAGGCCCCCGGAGGAGGCGACGTTCTTCTGGACGGGCGGCCCCGTGGAGGTCGCCGGGCGGACCTGGTTCCAGTCGCTGTTCAGCGGCTGCACGGCCTTCGAGACCGATGAGGGGATCGTGCTCGTGGACACCGGCCAGGCCCGCATCGCGCCCCATCTCTCGGACCTCCTGCGCCAGAAGACGGCGCGACCCGTTCACACGGCGATCTACACCCACGGCCATCTCGATCACGCCTACGGATTGCCGGCGTTCCTCCTCGAAGGGCAACCACGGCCCCGCGTGATCGCTCATCGCGCGACGCTCGGGCGCTTCGCGCGCTACGTGCGCACGCCGCGGCACAACGAGGCCATCAACGCGCGGCAGTTCGGCGGCAGCCCGGATCCCGCGAGCATCGGGGCCGCCGGAGGGCTTGTCCGCGCGCCGGAGATCCTCCCGGACACGCTCTACGACGACCGCTTCCGCTTCGAGGCGGGCGGACTCACCTTCGAGCTTCACCACGGCCGGGGCGAGACGGACGATCACACGTGGGTCTGGTGTCCGGAGCGCGAGGTGCTCTGCACGGGCGACCTCTTCATCTGGGCCGTCCCGAACGCGGGCAATCCGCAGAAGGTCCAGCGCTATCCCGGCGACTGGGCAAATGGGTTGCGCGAGATGGCCGCGCTCGGCGCGCGCAGCCTCTGCCCCGGGCACGGCGGGCCCGTCGTGGACGATCCGCCGGCAATCCGGCGGATGCTGCTGGAGACGGCGGACTATCTCGACGCGATCGTCGAGCGGACACTCGCGGTCCTCGAGGACGGATCGCCCCCGCACGTGGACATCGTGCGCCGGGTCGAGATCCCCCGGAGCGATTCCCCGTGGCTCCAGCCGGTGTACGACGAGGCGGAGTTCATCGTCCGGAACGTGATTCGGGACTATGGCGGCTGGTGGTCGGGGAGGCCGGGCGATCTGAAGCCCGCGCCGCGGGACGCGGTAGCCCGGGAGATCGCGCGTCTCGCGGGAGGCGCGCTCGCGCTCGCGGCCCGCGCGCGGGAACTGGCGGCGCAGGGCGACCCGCGGCTCGCCTGTCATCTCGCCGACTACGCGCTCGAGGCCGAGCCGGGCGACGCGCAGGTGCAGGCCGCGGCAGTGGAGGTCTACGAGCGGCGGGCGGCGGCCGAGACGAGCCTCATGGCGACGAACCTCTTCCACTCGGCGGCGGCCTACGCGCGCGCCGGGCGGCCGTTCGTATGAAAAATCCCGGTCGGCCCCCGCGATGAGCGATCCCGAATCGACTTTCCTCCTGCGCGCGACGCGCGAGCGTGCGGTCGCCGACGAGTGGGCCCTCGCGCTCTCGGCCGACGGCCTGGCGCCGCGCGTTTGGCCCTCGGGATACGGTTTCGCGATCGGGGTTCCCGAGTCCCAGGCCTCCCGGGCAGGCGACGTGCTCCGGATGTACGACCAGGAGAACCGGCGCGTGGCGGGGGCGCCGGCGCCGCCCGAAGGGTGGCCATCCCCTCCCGTCGGCGCGACGCGCCCTTCCGACTGGGAGGGCGAGGCTCCTGCCGAGCCATCCTGGAACGAGTTCAACCTGGAAGGGGTCGCCACCGCCGCCGCGATGCTCGCGTTCTTCTTCCTGACCGAGGCCGGGCGCCCCCTCGAGGGCTGGCTCGGCCGGGGGAGCGGCGACGCGGATCGGATCCTTCACGGCGAACCCTGGCGGGCGGTCACCGCGCTCACGCTGCACGTCGATTTCCCCCACGCCCTCGCCAACGCGTTCTTCCTGGCGCTCTTCCTTCCCGCTCTCTTCCGGGCGCTCGGCGGCGGAGTCGGGGGCCTCGCGTTCCTGCTCTCGGGGATCTCCGGCAACCTGCTGAGCGCGCTCTTCTACGGGGCCGATCATCGGGCGGTCGGGGCTTCGACGGCCTTGTTCGGCGCAGTGGGACTGCTCTCCGCCCTGGCCGCGGGGCGGCGCGTGCGCGCGCGTGGACAAGACCGGGCCGGGACCGGCGGAGGCCTTCGCGGTCGCGCCTGGATTCCGCTCGGAGCGGGGCTGGCCCTGCTCGGCCTGCTGGGCGCCGGAAGGCGGGCCGATCTCGTCGCGCATCTCTTCGGGCTTCTCTCGGGACTGTCGATCGGGGCGCTGCTCTCCCTCGCGCTGCCGCGCCGCGCGGGCGAGGCCGTCCAGCGGGTCTGCGGCGTGCTCGCCATCGCGCTGGTCGTGGCCTCCTGGCTCGCCGCGCTCCACCGCTTGGGGTCAGGCTTGACTTATTGACTTATTGGGCTCTGGGAGCGTGGGAGGAACGTCATGCCGAAACAAAGCCGCCTGATCGGTCCCGACGGGAGCGTGCGCGTGGGGATTTTCCCGGATCCCGTCCGTGAAGTGAACTTCCGCGATTTCCGCCTGCGCACGCCCTTCGGCCGCCCGCGCGGCCCGCTCGCGCGCCACTTCGGCTTCAACCAGTTCCAGTTCCTCGGCATCCTCTCCGAGGAGCTGGTGCTCGGCTGTGCCATCGCGGACGTGAAGTTCCTCGGCACTTCCTTCGTGTATTGCTACGAGCCGTCCACACGCCGCCTGACGGAAGTCTCCTTCAAGGTCCCCCTCGCGATCGGCACCCGTTTCAATCAGACGCCCGAGACCGGCAGCGTCTCCTTCCGGATGGGAAAGAACCGGATCGAGATGATCGGGAGCGAGAGTCCGCGGCAGCGGCGGCTCCTGGTCGATCTCGCGCGCGGCGTGTCCATCGACGCTGTGTTCGACGAGGAGAAGCCCCCGATGCAGCCGATGTTCATCTGCACGGAAGTCGGCGCGACGGGATGGGTCTTCGCCCGCAAGACCGCGGGCGTGCCGGTGACGGGAACCGTGCGGTGGGAGGGGAAGACCTGGGACCTCGCCGCGATCGGCGCCTTCGGGCACCACGACTGGAGCGCGGGCTACATGCGCCGGGAGACCTTCTGGAATTGGGGCTGCCTGGCCGGTCGCGCCTGGGACGGGCGTGTCGCGGGGATGAACGTCTCCTGCGGCGTGAACGAGACGAGCTTCACCGAGAACTGCTTCTGGGTGGACGGCCGCCTGCACAAGATCGACACGGTGCACTTCGACTACGATCGCGAAGACCTCGACAAGCCCTGGCGACTGACTTCGTACGATGGCCGGATGAAACTGGAGTTCCGTCCGGAGGGGAAGCACGCGGAGAAGGTGAACGCCGGGTTGCTCGCGACCAACTTCGTGCAGCTCTTCGGCCGTTACCAGGGCTGGCTCGAGATCGCCCCGGGCGACCGCGTCGCGGTGGACGGCATGCTGGGCTACGCCGAGCGGCACTACGCGAAATGGTAGGTCCGGGGTCAGGCATGACTTATTGACTTGATCGCCCCGTGCGACGGCATCTGTGTCGACAGGGGGCGCTCGCTCAGAGTCCCAGAACCTTCGCGAAGAAGGCGTCGAGCACGCGGTCGGGAAGCAGCCAGCGCAGGAACGCTTGAACCTTCGCCTCGGTGCCGATGAGCGTACGCGTCCTCGGCCGGGGCGACGTGAGCGCCGCCTCCACCGCCTTCGCCACCTCTTCAGGCGGAACCGCCCCCGCGCTCACCTTCTTTGCCGCCGCCCGCATCTTCTCGAGGGCCGTCCCGTAAAGTCGCTCTGCCTCCGGTGGAAGTTTCGCGAGCCGCTCGTCGGCGGCGGCCTCCGATTTGTCCCAGATCGGCGTGGCGACGGCGCCCGGCTCGATCAGTGAGACTTCCATGCCCGAGCCCCGCAGCTCCCGCCGGAGCGATTCATTGAGCGCGGCGAGCGCCGACTTCGAGGCCGCGTAGGGGCCCACGAAGGGCAGGGCGTTGCGGTCGCCGATCGACCCGATGTTCACGATCCGCCCCTTCGCCCGCCGCAGGAGCGGGAGGAAGGCCTGCGTCACCGCGACGGCACCGATCACGTTCACCTCGAACTGCTTGCGCAGGTCGTCCAGAGGGACGAACTCCAGCGGCGACGAGACGACAATCCCCGCGTTGTTGACGAGCCCCGCGAGCCCCGCGTCCCCCACTGCCGCCCGGACCTCCTTGGCCGCCTGCTCGATCGCGGCGGCGTTCGTCACGTCGAGCAGGAGGGGCGAGAGGCGTCCCGATCCCTCCCGGCCGATCCGCTCCGCGTCGGCCTGCGAGCGGACACCCGCGAAGACGAGGTAACCCAGGCCCGCCAGGTGAAGCGCGCACGCGTGGCCGATTCCCGTGGACGCTCCCGTGACGACGACCGCCCCTTTACCCACGTTCCCGTTCGCTGCCATCCGGACACCTCGCTCCCGAAAATGACCTTTGCTCGATACCCCGAACCGCCCGGTTCATCCGGACGGCAGGGCTCATCCTGACTCGCCCGCCTCCGCCGGGTCAAGCCGGACTGGGGTCCTGCCCGAGGTACGCGGCGAGACACCGGGTGACTTCGCGGACGTAGGCCTCCTCGTTCTTTCCCTTCCCGCGCAGAAAACAGTCCCGCAGCGAGCTCTCGACGAGGCCGAACTGGATCTCCGCCGCGACGCCCGGGTCCATGGGTGGCGTCAATCCTTCGGCGATCCAGCGGCGCAGCGCGGCCTCGACGGCCGCGACCATGCGGGCCCGGTTCGCGTCGCGGGCCGGACCGCCTTCGTGCGGATCGTTCGTGAGGAGGAACACCGCGAGAGGCCCGTCCGACTCGCGAACGTACCGGTAGATGTTGCGAACGATCACCCCGATGTCGGCCGGATGGAGGTCGGCGTTCACGCCGCCGAAGGCCGCCTCCGCGAGCCCCCTCCCGTAGCGGTCTCCCACCGCCGCGAGCAGCCGCGCCTTGGACGCGAAGAGGTGGTACACCGTTCCCTCCGCGACGCCGGCCTCCTTCGCGATCTCGTCCACGCGCGAGGCCCTGAAGCCGCGCCGGGCGAAGATCCGCGCGGCCGTCTCCAGGATCCGCGTGCGCCTCCCCTCGGGATCCTGCGTCCAGGTCCGCCTGGCCCGCGTCGCGCGGGCCGGCGACTTCGCGGCCGCCGTGCCCGCTCTGCGCGCGGCCGACGCCTTCATCACGACACCCGCCCCGCGCCGCCGCGCCGCCGCCAGGCCCTTCGTGCGTGCCAGGCAATCCGGTGGAAGATTGTCTCGCCCGGCGGGAAGCCGAAGATGCGGGGGAACGCGAGGAAGAGCCGACGGTTCCCGGAGAGTCGCACCCGCCCGAGGAGCAGCGCCCAGACCGGGCTCGCCTCGCGCCGGTGGATCGCGAGGTAGACCGCGCCCGTGGAACGGATCGTGAGATCGGGTCGTTCCGCCTCGCCTGGGAACACGTCGCAACGCTGGTCCGCGACGCGGATGACCCAGCGGCCCCCACCCTCGCCCGTGAGATGGATCTGCGCGGTGAAGTTCAAGCCCTTCGCCTCGGTGGACCGGAAGTAATGGGGCATGTTGCGCATCATCGAGTCGATGTTGTTCGTGCGGATGCGCGGGAGCGTGACGAGCCGCACTCCCCGCGCGGAGGGCTTCGCGATGTCGGGCGGCGTGCGCCATTCGCCGGGGGGGATGCCGTGCTTCTCGCGGGCGCTCTCCGTGTCGATCACGAATTGCTCGTCGGCCTCGGCCCGCTGGCGGGAGAGCGGCTTCAGGACGTGATCGAGGTAGTCCCGGCGCACGCGCTTGTCGGCGTGGAAGAGGTCGGCCATCTCGGCCGGGCAGGTCGATACGCAGTTGAAGCAGCGGTACTCGACCTTGAAGGCCATCGATTGCCAGAGCGCCGCCAGCTCAGCGTCGCTCCAGCGCTTCTCGAAGCGCTTTGGATTCGCCTCGCCGAGATCGCGCATCAGATCGAGGAACCCGGGGATCGAGTCGCGGTAGGTGTGGTTGTAGCAGGCGAAGAAGTCGAACTGCCCGTCGCTCTTGATCGCCTCCGTCGGGCAGGACGCCACACAGAGGTTGCATTCGACGCAGGGGTTCCACGCGATCGGCTTGTCCCATTCCGGCGCAGGGAACTCGAGGTTCGTGAGCACGGTGTCGATCAGGCAGTAGGCGCCGAACTCCCGGTGCAGAAGGTTGCGGCTGAGGCCGATCACCCCGAGCCCCGCGGCCTGCGCGACGAGCTTGTGCGAGAGCGGCCAGATCTTGTCGGCCCAGCGCTGTGACACCTCCTGGGGCCATCCGATCGTCGTGGAGAGGCCCTCGCCGCCCAGCCCGTTGATCGCCCGGACCGTCAGGCGGCTCATCTCGAAGACCCGCTCCTCGCAGGTGTACAGCTCGTGGTTCGCCGTGGGCAGGTAGCGCGACTGCATCGCCGCGCGGTTCTCCCCGGCAATCAGGCAGACGAGGCTGCGCGTGTGAGGGTAGATCCAGAGGATCTCGTCGCGCTCGTGGGCGATGGCCGGATCGTCGATCGAGATGATCCCGACGTCGTCGGCGAACGCGAGGATCCGTTTCTTGAAGTTCTCGGCCGAGAGCGGGGCGCGCAAGGCGCGCTGGGGGATCGCCTGGCCGTCCAGCGCCTGCATGTCCACGAAGGGGAACCGGTGCGCCGAGTGTGGCGGGAGCGTCTTGTCCCGCGGGCGGCCCGGGGCGGGGAAGGGGAACGCCCAGTCCTTATAAGAGTTGCGGTGTCCGCGCGGCGTCGCGGGCCCCGCTTCGCCCTCCTCGGGAGGCGCCTCACTCCTTCGCGATCGGAACATCTGCTCCCTCCGGGGTCAGGCTTGACTTATTGACTTAATCGCCTCGCGTGGGGCCATATTTGAGGCCGCCTCAAATATGCCCCAGCATAGGGGAGGCCATCCCGGATCACAAGGAGAGAAAAGCGGGGCCGATTCCAATGGAGAAGGCCCCCTCCCTTCGGGGAGAGGGCCTTCGGCCCGGTCTCACGATCTCGAATCCCGCGTTTCAGGGCCCGAAGGGACCGCTGGTCCAGGTCACGGCCGCGAGGTCCTTCTGCCCCTTGGCGGACGGGTGGAAGCAGTCGAAGGGGGAGACCTGATTGGAGACGAAGGTGTAGTTCGCCGAATCGCTGCCGTACTGGTAGTAGTGATTCGTGTCGTTGGTGTTGTACTCGTTACGGAGGATCCGGGCGGCCTGTCGCCGGACCAGACATGGGAGGAATGATGATCCGCACGACGGTGGTCGGCTCCTGGCCGATCCCGGTTGGTCTCAAGCCGCGGCTCACCGCCTACTACAAGGGAGCGCTCGGCGATGAGGAGGCGCACGACGTGCTCCAGGCGGCGGCGCGAATTGCCATGGACGAGCAGCGGGCCTGTGGGCTCGATCAGATCATGGGCGGGGAGGTCTTCGCGCCGGACTTCGTGCACCACGTCCCGCCGCGTCTCGCCGGGATCCGCTGCCTGAAGCCCCGCGATCACCGGGCGGGCTACGAGGGCATCGCGTCCTACGAGATCGAGGGGGACATCAATGCGCCTCGCGGGACCGGGCATGCGCTCGCGTACCGGCGCGAGAAGGCCATCGAGCCGCGGCTGGACAAGGCGGCCGTGCCGGCGCCGCTCACGATGACGATCCCCTTCCTCGGCGACCCGCGCCGGGAGGAGCAGATGGAGAACGTGGCGCGCGTCGTGGAATCCGAGGTCCTCGACATGGCGGCCGCGGGCGCCGCCGAGGTTCAGCTCGACGCACCGGCGGAAGCCGTGGCGCTCCTCACGGGCGCGCAGGGCGTGGAGGACGTGCTCCGCTGGCTCCTCTACCCCTTCCGGAACGCGAAGAAGATCCGGCGCACGATCCACTTCTGCCTGGGCGACATGGGCCGGCGGCCTTTCACGCAGGAGCAGAACTTGCACGCGCTGCTCCCCGCGCTCGAGGGTCTCGAAGGGCGGGTGGACCGCGTGCACCTGGAGTGCTCCTACGCGGGGCAGTGGAAGGAGCGGGATCTGCTCGGGGAGGTGCCCTCGTCCATCGAGATCATCGCGGGGATCGCCGACGTGAAGCGCGAGCCGCAGAGCGTGGAGGACCTGCGGGAGAAGATCGCCGCGCTGCGGGAGGTAATCCCGGACAAGCGCCTGCTCGTCTCCTCGTCCTGCGGCTGCGGGCGTCAGACATCCGAAGAGGCGCGGGCGCTCATGACGAACCTCGTCCGGGCGGCGCGATCGGTATGATCCGGGGCGGAGCTTCTCCTCATTTCCCAACCCCCGCCAGGAGCTTCCGGTAGTAGTCCCGCGCGCGGTCCAGCCGCTGGTGCATCCCCTGGCCGCGCGTGTCGCCGGGGATGTTGCTGTAGGACGATCCGATCAATTCGAGCAGGCGGAGCTGGTTGTCCACGAGCGCCGGAAGCCTCCGGGCGGACCATGTGGGCCGCGCGTCGACGACGACGTACACCGGCGACGTGTGGGCGACCGCGCCGTTCTCGCAGACCGCGCTCGCCGCCAGCCACTGACTCTCCGCGATCGGCCGCTTGATCTGGATCGAAAGCTCGTTTAATCGACCGGGGTTCGTGACTTCCTGGATCACGCCGCCGTCGCCGAAGAGCGTGAGCGATCGCAGCACGCCGATCGCAGGGTGGCTGCGCGCGCGCGCCCGGATCGTTACCTGATCCCCGCGCCTCCGGTCGATCTCGCTCCCGGGCAGCTGCCCGTCCACGGTGAACTCGAGCCCCGGGCCGTTACTCACGAAGGTACGGCCCCTGCGAAGACCGTCGAACCACGCGTCGAGGTCCAGACGCCGGCCCGTGTAGACGTAGGTCCGCACCTCGCCCATCGTCGCTCCCCAGGGCACGTCGCTTCCCGCCGCGGCCGTCAGGCGGAAGCCGAGATCGAGATAGTCGTGGTAGAGCTGCGTGTTGATCCGGTTGAACTGCAGGAGCTCGACGTAATCGATCCCGCCGGTCGTCACGTACCATGGAAATCCGCGCAGCGTGCCGTACCCGTTCCACGCGAAGTGGGCAAATCCGACAAGCGCCCCCTTCTGGGCATGGATTCCGTCGAAGGCAATGTCGTAGAAGTCGTAGGCGTTCATGTCGCGGAACAGGTGATCGATGTTCAGGCCGACGACGTGGCCGTTCTCCGCGCGGGGCTCCTCCTGGCCGGACACGATCCAGGTGTTTCCTTTGCGGAGTCGGAACTTCCTGCCGAACCCCCGCTGCTTGAACTCGGTCCCGACCTGCCCTTCGCCGAAGGCGACATAGTGATGGCCCATCTCCAGGACGTTCACGACGTGCACGTCGGTCGCCCGCGCGTACCGGAGCAGGAACTCGCGCTGGCTTCGCTCCACCGTGGGATGGTGGACGTGCACGTCGCCGGACCACCACCCCTCACTCGGAAGATCGATCCAGCGGCGAAGGGTGATCGTGCGGCTGCGCGCCCGTTCGCCCCGGAGCGTGATCTCCTCGACCACGGGCACGTACTCCATCCCGTGATCCACCGCGATGCGCCAGCGGCCCTCCGGGAGCGTGATCGAAAACTCGCCGGGAGTCTGGTACTCGACGGGCTCCTTCCAGTAGGGAAGCGGCGGGGGCAGATCGATCAGGGTCCCGAGATCGTCGGCCTGGCGCCGGGGCCCCATGTCGCGGACCGGACCAATCCAGCGGGGATCGGATTGGAAGGCGACGCCCAGCATGAAGTCCTCGGGCGTGGATACCCCGGCGAGGACCCGGCCGTCGGGGGGCAGCCGGACCCTGCCGTCGCTGCCGGTGATGCATACCATCGCGGGAACGAGAGCCCCGGTGGACGCGTCCTTCATCCGAATGTGAAGCCGCGTCACGGCGGCCTCGGCCGCCGCGCCCGGGAGAAGGATCGTCGCAAGGACGATCGTCCCGGCCAGGGCGACCATGCTGATCGGCTTCTTCAAGATCGCTCCCGTTTCGCGCTTTCGAGAGGGTCGATGCCCCGCCATTACCGGCGCCGCCCCCGCAGCTTCGCGTCGAGCGCCGCGTCCAGCCCGTACAGATCCGTGAAGGAGTCGACCGATCCGTCCTCGTTCGCGACGGCGGTCCAGTAGCTCACGTACACCGGCACGTCCTCCGAGAGATACACGCGCTGCGTCTTCGGATCCGCTAGGGCCTCTTGCAGGCGCTCGGGCGTCCATTTCGGATCGGGCGCGAGGAGCCAGAGGGCGAGATCCATCGGCCGCTCCACACGGATGCAGCCGTGGCTGAGCGCGCGCTTGTCCTTCGCGAACAGGCGAGGCGTGGCCGTGTCGTGAAGATACACGTCGTACTCGTTGGGCAGGACGAACTTGAAGTTCCCGAGCGGGTTGTCGGGGCCGGGCCGCTGCCGAAGGCGGTAGGGGAAGCCGTCCGCGGAGACCTTCGACCAGTTGATCGACGACGCCGGGACGGCGCCGCCCTCGCGCAGGCCCAGCACGTCCATGTGGTTCTCCGAGAGCCACGAAGGATCGCGCCGGAGCTTCGGCAGGATCTCCCGCACGGCGATGCTGGTGGGCACGCGCCAGGAGGGATGCAAGACGATGTGCTCCACGTGCGCGTGGAAGATCGGCGTGCGCCATCCCTCCAGGCCCACGATGACCTTCATGCGCGTGACGAGCCGTTCCTTCTCGTAGGTCTCGAGCCGGAATCCGGGGACGTTCACGAGGATGTAACGAGCGCCGGGATCCTCCGGCATTCGCCTCCACCGCTCCATGTTGAGCTCGATCTGGCGCGCCCTTGTCGCCGCGGGGACGTTGATCGCGGCGAGCGTCTGCTCGCCGATCACGCCGTCGGGCTCCAGGCCGTGCCGGCGCTGGAACTCCCTGAGTCCGTCCGAGAGCCGGGCGTCGTAGCGCCGGGAGCGCTTCCCGTCGGAGGCTCCCTCCGCAGCCAGAAACCCCTCCCGCTCGAGGCGCGCGGCCAGCGCGTCCAGTCGCGCCGCGGAGGACGCTTCTCCCGGGCGCAGCGTCGGCGCTACTGATATGGAGTCGGCCCTCGCGCCACCGATGGAGTCGGCCCTCGCTACGCTCGGGACCTCCGGCGGGACCTCCGGTGGCACCTGCGGCCAGCCGCCCGACTTCGCGATCTCGCGATAGCGGGGGAGCGCCTCGCGCAGGCGGACGTAGGCGAGGTGCTTCGGGGCGAGCCCCGCCAGCACCGCCCGCGGATCCTCGTTCGTGGTCGCGCGCTCGAGCGGGGGCCCGAGGTCGATCGCGTGCGGGGGGATGTGCCAGCCCGGTTCCATTTGGCCCGGCGAAAGCCGGCCTACCGAGACGTCGGACGCATAGCGAAGAAAGGCCAGCGTGAGGTCGAGATCGAGCGAGAACCGGTCGGCGTCGGATGCCCGGCCCTTCCCGCCGATCCGGTCCAGTCGCGATGCGAGGTCGCGCGTCGGGTAATCGGACGGCTCGAGCCCCTCGCGGTCGGCCTGCTCGAGTGCGAGGAGAAGCGAGTTCGCCCGGGCCGCGGACTCGCCGGGGCC
>JBGPLH010000064.1:0-12481 GCA_041486365.1 Thermodesulfobacteriota bacterium
CCGATCGTGAGGGTGGGGTTCACGGACGCGCTGGTCACGAAGTTCGATCCGTCCACGACGAAGAGGTTCCTCACGTCGTGGGTCTGGCAGAAGGGGTTGAGGACGCTCGTCTTGGGGTTCGTTCCCATCCGGCAGGTGCCGAGCAGGTGGCCCGTGTCCCCGATGGGCGCCGAGAAGGTCCGGGTGGCGCCGGCGGCCGCGAGCAGCGCCTTCGCCCGCGTGCTCCCCTTCGCGAGCAGCGCGAAGTCCTCCTTCGTGTACACGGATCGAATCCGCGCCACGGGGAGCCCGCGCGCGTCCTTCACCTTCGGATCGAGCGTAACCTCGTTCGTGTCCTGCGGGAGGTCCTCGATCATCGCGTAGAGCATCACCAGGTTGCGATACTGGCGCATGTGATCCTTGAGCGCCTCTCCCCAGAGATGGCTCATCACGAGCGAGTGCGTGGTGGGTCCGTAGGAGAGATGCTCGAGCATGAGCCCCCCGGGATACTCCCCCTTCTTCGACACGTGAAAGTCGAGCACCACGCCATGCGTGGAGGCCGAGCGCCAGTTCTCGGTGATCTCGTCCGGGAGCATTCCGGCGTGCACCTGAATCGGGTGGCGCATCAGGTTCTTGCCGACAAGGCCGCTCGAATTGGCCAGACCGTCGGGGAAGAGGGGATTGGCCGAGAGGAGAAGGAGCCGGGGCGATTCGATGGCATTGCCGGAGACCACGATGATCCGCGCGGCCTGCTCCATCCCCGCGCCCGTTTCGTCGAGGTACGACACCGACCTCGCGCGTCCCTTCGCGTCGAGATTCACGCTCGTCGCGAAGCAGCCGGTGCGGAACTCGGCCCCCGCCCGTACCGCCTTGGGGTACAGGACGGAGAGTGCGCCCGCCTTCGCCCCGGTCGGGCAGCCGGCCAGACAATTGTTGCAGTACTCGCAGGCGGGGCGCCCGTCGTAGGGAACCGAGTTGGCGCCCATCGGGGCCGGGTGGAAGTTCCAGCCGAGCTTGTCGGCGCCGCGCTTGAGAATTTTCGACGGGGTGGTGAAGGGGTGCGGCGGCATCGGATAGGGGCCGCGAGGCGTCTGGAAGGGATTGCCGCTGAGTCCCGCCACGCCCCAGAGCCGTTCCACGCGATCGTAGTAGGGCGCGAGATCCTTCCAGCCGATGGGCCAGTCCTCGGCGACGCCATGGAGGGACTTCATGCGGAAGTGCGATTCATGGAAACGCGGGCAGACCTGCGTCCAGTGGATCGTCGATCCCCCGACGCACTTGCCACGATTGATGTTCTTCGCCGTCGTCTCCGGGTCGTAGACGGCGGGAACCTCGGTGCTGTCCCAGGCGAACGCGAAGAACTCGTTCTCGTCGTATTTCACGGGATACCGGAGCGGCCCCGCTTCGAGCACGACCACGTTCATCCCGGCCTGCGCGCACTTCAGGGCGACGGTGGCTCCGCCGGGCCCCGCGCCGACGACGCAGACGTCCACGCGCTCGAGCTTCGCCATGAAGGTTCTCCGGGGAAGGAGACGTGGTCAGCCGTGTTTCCTGTGGGTGTGGTCGTAGGGGCCGGGATAGCCGGTGAACCGGAACGAAGCGGGGTTGGTGTAGTAGGCCGCCTTCGTGTGGAGCTGGAGGACGTTGAAGAACACCGGGGAGGGGATCTGCCTCCAGGCAGCCCCGGCTGCCTTCCCCGCCTGGACCGCCGAGAGAACCTCGTCCTGGCGGGCCGGCGGGAGCCCCGCAAAGGGGGTGCCGTGCAGGGTCCGGGCCGTCTCATCTAGGCCTGCGGCGCCGCCGCGATAGAGGGGCCGGAGAGTCGGCGTCCTCGCGCAGAGAAAATCGATCACGCGTACCACGCCGACTTCGGTGGCTCCGGGCTCGGCGGGAGAGCCCGGGATGATCCGCGCGCAGGCGGCCGCGATGGTAACCGCCTCGGCGGGCGTGAAGAATTCCGGCGCCGGGTCGGCGGCGATCGCGGCGCGGGTGCGACCAAGGCCGGGTCCGAGCCAGACGGCCGCCGCCGAGAGCGCCACGCTCTTCAGGGTCGTCTCCACGAAGCGCCTGCGCGTGATTGCTCCGGCCATCGGCGTCTCCCCGAATGCGTGCGGGCGCCAGGAGGACTCCCGCGCCTGCTGACTATGCCCCCGAATCGGGCGTCAAGAAAGTGAGGTGCCGCGCCCTTTGACGAAGGGGCGCGCGCGCCGATAGCATGGCTTCTCTGTCACGCGGTCCATCGGAGCCCGCGCGAAATCTAACCCATGACGTGCCCAGGAGCGGACCATGCCCGAGTCAACCACGACGCCCGGTTTCCAGGATATCCTCTACACGAAGCGCGGGGGGATCGCGAGGATCGTCATCAACCGCCCGGAGGTGCGCAACGCCTTTCGGGCCCGCACGGTGGAAGAGCTGATCGGCGCTTTTCAGGACGCCTGGGACGACGCGTCCGTGGGCGTCGTCGTCCTCACGGGGACCGGCGACAGGGCCTTCTGCTCCGGGGGCGATCAGAAGGCCCGGGAGGGAGCGGGCTACGGCGGCATGCGCGGCGGCGCGGTGGAGCACCTGCACGCGATGATCCGGAACATCCCGAAACCGGTCATCGCCGCCGTGAACGGATACGCGATCGGCGGCGGGCACGTGCTCCACGTGCTGTGCGATCTCTCGATCGCGAGCGACCGGGCCTTGTTCGGCCAGGTAGGGCCCCGGGTGGGGAGCGTGGACCCCGGCTACGGTACGGCCTACCTGGCCCGTGTGGTGGGCGAGAAGAAGGCGCGCGAGATCTGGATGCTCTGCCGGCAGTACGACGCCCGGGAGGCGCTCGAGATGGGCCTCGTGAACAAGGTGGTGCCGCAGGAGGAGCTGGAGTCGGAGGTCGAGCGCTGGTGCGGCGAGCTTCTCGCCCGAAGTCCGACGGCGCTCGCCCTGGTGAAGTCGTCCATGAACGCCGACTCCGAGGCGATCGGCGGGATCGGGAAGCTCGGCTTCCAGGCGCTGCACCTATTCTATGGGACCGGGGAGGCGGAGGAAGGGAAGCAGGCGTTTCTCGAGAAGCGCCCCGTCGATTTCTCGCGTTTCCGGAAGCCCTGACCGCGCGTTCGGATCGGAGCGAGGGGCGCGCGAGGACCCGTGCAGAGCCGCGGCGCCTCCGAATACGATCGACGAAGTGGCGTCTGGCGCCGCTCCCGGAGGCCGGGAGTGGCAGCCGGGTCCCTTCGGCGGCCCGGCGCCCGCAGGTTTGACAACCCGGGGGGCGCCGTGTCATGGATCACCTCCGCCGGACGGAAGAGGGCGCGTTCCGCCCTCGTCGCATCGCTCCCGAAATTACCGCCGGAAGAACTTCGCCGCATCCCGCGTGCGCATCCGCGCGCGGCTGGGAAAATGGAATCCAGACGATAGAGGAGAGCAGACGTGAAGGCTTCGAAGCTCGTGAAGGGGACGCTCATTGCCGCGATGGCGGCGGCGGCCGTGATGGTGATGTTCCCGAAGACCTCGGCAGTTGCGGGGGACAAGGGGATCATCTTCGGCCGGATCAACGACAAGATGATGGGCGACTCCTGGAGCGGCCAGGGCAAGCTCGTGGTGATCGTCGGTGACAACGACAAGAACAAGAAAGACACCGACATGTGCAAGAACGGCTACGCGGCCATGGAAGTGGACGCGGGCAAAGTCCGCCTCGACGTCGTGAAGCTCCCCAAAGGCGGGTCCGACGGCTTCGTGGATCGGAGCGAGGCCTACCTGAACCAGCCCGAGCTGACCGTGAAGCCGGGCTCGGTCGTGTACTGGGGCGACGTGAAGGTGAGCTACGATTACGGCTCGCTGATCTTCAAGTCCACGGACAAGGCCGACGCCGCGAAGATGGCCACCGTGGAGTGCCTCAAAGCCGCGGGCAACGCGGCGCTCGCCGACGCGGTCGCGAAGGGTACGATCGACAAGCAGCTCGTCTTCGTGGGGATGAACAAGCGCTGACCCGCGCCCGCAGGATGAACGAAGCCCCCGCCTTCCGGCGGGGGCTTTGCTTTTCACGCGTTCTGGTCGCCGGGCGGTGCGGGCCTCACCCGCAGGCGGCGGAAGCGGTTCAAGGCCGCGGCGATCTCCTGGGGGCGCGGAAGGGCGAGGTCGCCTCGCGGGAAAGGTGTGAGGGCGTCCATTCCCCGGCGCGCCACCTCGTCGAGCGCCGATTCGACTGCCTGGCGCAGCGGCGTCGATCCCCGCAGGTATCGGTTCACGATCAGATGGATCGCCCAGCCGATGGCCCGGACCTGCGCCCTCTCTTCGATCGGATCCAGCGCCGAGAGATCCAGCGCGTCCACGCCGTACAGCAGCGTGCGCCCCCCGCGCACGTCGATCCGCGTCTCGCGCTTCCCCTTGCCCGCCTGGAAGGAAGCGGGGTCCGGGCACCGTGCGCCGACCTCGCCGAAGCGGGCTTCCTCCGCCTGCCTCCGGCTCGGAATGGCGGCCACCACGTCGCGGGCCTCGGACGTCACGTCGCGCGCCGCGTAGTGCTCCATGCGGATCACGCAGTCGGCCACGTCGAGGTAGTCGCCCGATCCGCCGGTCACGAGCACGGTGCTCACGCCTCGCCCCGCGTACAGCGGGCGCACGCGGTCGACCAGGGGGCGAATGGGCTCGAGGGCCTCGGGGACGAGCGCCTGCATGCGCGCGTCGCGGATCAGGAAGTTCGCAGCGCTCGTGTCCTCATCGAGCAGCAGCACGCGCGTCCCGATCTCGAGCGCCTCAAGAATCGCGGCCGCCTGGCTGGTGGACCCGCTCGCGTTCTGCGTCTGGAAGAACGCCGGGTCGCCGTCGCCCGGGAGGGTCCGCAGGAAGGGGCGCATGTCGACGCCGGTCACCGCCCGGCCCGGCTCCGCGCGCACGAGCACGGCGTCGCTCCGCGTGATCACGCGCTCGCGGCCGTCTCCCTCCAGGTGATCATGAACGCCCTTCGCGAGCGCCGACAGCAGCGTCGACTTGCCGTGATAGCCGCCGCCCACGATCACGGTGACCCCGCGCCGGATCCCCATACCCCGCACGCTCCGCCCGCCTGGGAGCGGAATCTCGACCTCGAGGGACGGGGGCGACTGGAAGGGGACAGCGCCCCGCTCCAGCGGCCGGTCGTCAGTCCCGCCGCGGCGGGGGAGGATCGCGCCGTTGGCGACGAAGGCGACGAGGCTCTTCCCATCGAGGGCCGCCCGGATGGCCTGCTGATCCTCGTGGAGTTGAATTCGCGCTTCCAGCCGTTCGGGCTCCCAGGCCTTGGCCAGGAGCGCGGACTCGATCGCCTGGGGCAGCCGTTCGCACAGGAGCTCCACCGCCTCCCTGCCCTGGACCCGCCTCAGCTCGGCAGGGAGCCCCAGAGTGAACCGCGCTTCCACGTTTCCCTCGGTGTCCACGATGACGGCGGTGCGTGACAGAATCGTCTGCGCGCCCGCGGCCACCACGAACCGGCCGCGCGGGTGCTCTTCCTCCGGGGCGGCGCCGAGCGCCTCCCGCAGCTTCCGCGCGAGGAGATCCCCGAGCGCGACGCGGCGGGAGGGTGTGTCGCGGAGCGTGGAGGGGAAATTCGCTTCGCGGGATCCGAGGAGGACGCGAAGGCACGTGGGAGGGGAGAAGGGATCGTCCTGCACCCGCTCGATCAGCAGGCGGAAGGACGCCCCCCGGTAGTGGCCGCCAATCTGCTCGTAAGCCTTGAAGCTGCGGTTGTTGATTCGAGCCAGAGTGGCCCTGAGACGCTCCACGCGGTCCTCGCTATGGGGCCCGCGCAGGGCCCCTCGGGCGCCCACCCCGCGGATCGATCACGAGGACAGGCAGGTATGGATGAAGACGGTGTAGGAAGATAGCCGTCCCATCCGGGAAAGCCCACCCGGCCGATCGACGGTTCGACCGTGCCCGGCCCCCACGGGACCCCGGGCGCGCCCGGGCCCCTCCCGGGGATCGGGCGCCCCGCTCCGCCGCCTGGAAGCCCCCCGGGTCCCCCCTTCAAGTTCCTGCGCGAAGCGCCGATGATCCGGCCTGAAGGCGCCCGACGAGATGCCGGGTTCCGCGCGCGTGCCACCCGGCCGTCCAGGCCGGAGATTCGAAAAGGGGAACTCCCCGTGCTCAACTTCTCCCTGTTCGAAACCGTGATCAAAGCGGCAAAGCATCTCGGGGTTCCCCTCCGGAGCCTGGGCGAATGCGACCTTGAAGGGGAGCGGCTTGAGGCGGGAAACACGACGTTCCTCACGGGGCTGGTGGGCATGCGGGCTTGGTGCCGACTGAACGAGCGGAGCGTGATCGATCGCGACCTGCGCGATGCGCGAATCTTCGTGGGGTTCCAGCGCATGTCCCGGGTGCGCGGCGTGCTTCGCCGCTACCAGCGGATCTGCGCGACGGCAGGTGAGCTCTGGGTGTTCGCGCAGGAGGACTGGCGGCCGACGCTTCCCCACGCGCGGCTCGTCGCGATTGACGACGTCGATCTGTGCCGCGAATGGTTTCTCCTCATCGATTCGAAGAAGCACAGGGCCTTGCTCTCCGCACGGGAGATCGACGTGCCCGATCGCGGCCGGCCGCAGGGCGAACGGCGGTTCGAGGGGATCAGCGCGTTTCATCCGAAGCTGGTCCACGCGGCCGGCGAGGCCATCGAGGACTGGATCGGCAGCTTCCTCTGAGACGTTCCCCCGGGCCGCGGCGGCATCCCCGACATTCCCAGCAGCCCCACCCCCATTCCGCGAAACGTCACCGCGCGGCGACGTCTCCGTCACGCGCGGGGCGCACGTTTCACAGACGGGGCAGGGACGTTCCGCGGAGGGTTCTGCACGATGACCAAGAGCCTCACCATCGAGGTCACCCTGGGTGACCGGCTGAACGCGCTCGAGCGCGTGCTCGAGACGCTGCGCGCCGAGGGTGCCGATGTGCTCTCCTTCGGGTCCGGACAGTGTCCCGGCACCCGGATCCGGACCGCCTTCTTCCTCCTTGTGACCGACAACCTCTGCCCTGTCCTGGGCCGCCTGCAGAAGGCGGGTTTCCCGGTGATTCGGATCCGTCCGTGATGAATTAGACTTCGTCCGCCCCGGAATTCTCCGAGTATGTCCTCGCCGCGCGAGGGGCCTCCAGCAGCCGGACCTCGGGCTCCCTCCTTGCAATGCGCGCATGCGGGGTGGACAATGCCCGCATGGCCCGGAAGCCTTCAAGAGTCAGCCCTCTCTCAGCTCGGGACCTCCGGCGGGACCTCCGATCGCGCGTCCGCACGCGCATCGAAAAGGATTCGCTGGGCGACGTGAAGGTGCCGGCGGACGCCTGCTACGGCGCTCAGACCGTCCGCGCGATCGCTAATTTCCCGATCAGCGGGCTGCGCGCCCACCCGGCATTCATCCACGCCTACGGGCAGATCAAGCTGGCTGCGGCGCTCGCCAACGGTGAACTCGGCCTCCTTCCCCGCCGCATCGTCCGCCCCATCGCTCAGGCCGCCCGCGACGTGATCGCGGGGCGGCTCGACGGCGAATTCGTCGTCGACGCCTTCCAGGCCGGCGCGGGCACCTCCTTCCACATGAATGTGAATGAGGTGATCGCCAACCGGGCCGCCACGATCCTCGGCCTGCCGCGCGGTCGCTACGATCGCGTCCATCCGAACGACCACGTGAACTTCGGGCAGTCGACCAACGACACCTATCCGACGGCCCTGCGGATGGCCTCGCGCGGACTCCTCGCGCGGCTCGCCGGCGAAACGGATCGCCTCGCCGTCTCCCTGCGCGCCCGTGGCCGTGCCTTCGACCGGATCCTCAAGTCCGGACGCACCCACTTGCAGGACGCGGTCCCCGTTCGCCTCGGCCAGGAATTCGCCGCCTACGGGGAGGCGATCGCGCGATCGGCGCGGGACCTGCGCGAGGCGATCAAGGGACTGGAGGAGTTGCCCATCGGCGGCTCCGCCACGGGGACCGGACTCAATACGCATCCCCGCTACCGCGCCCGGGTGATCCGCCATCTCCGCGCGCTCACCGGCTGGCCACTCCGGGGAGTCGCTGATCTTCGCGAGGGGATGCAGAGCCAGCAGGTCATTGCCCGGGCGAGCGGCGCCATGCGCAACCTGGCCCTCGAGCTGGTGCGGATCGGGAACGACCTGCGGCTGCTGTCGTCGGGCCCCTTCACCGGCCTCGCGGAGATCGCGCTTCCGGCGGTGCAGCCGGGAAGCAGCATCATGCCGGGCAAGGTGAACCCCGTGATCGCGGAGATGCTGGCGATGGTCGCCTTCCAGGTCGTGGGAAACGACGTTGCCGTGGCGCTCGCGGTCCAGGCGGGGCAGCTTGAGCTGAACGTCATGATGCCCCTCATGGCCCATGATGGGCTCCAGTCGGCGGAGATCCTCGCCAACGCATGCCGCGTGTTCCGCGAGCGGTGCGTGGAAGGCATCACGGCCGACGCGGATCGTTGCCGTGACTACGCCCTGCGGAGCCTGGGCCTGGCCACAGCGCTCAACCCCATCCTGGGCTACGTGGCGGCGGCGGAGATCGCCAAGGAGGCCGGTGGCACCGGACGGACCATCGCCGACGTGGTGCGGGCGAGGGGGATCCTCCCCGAGCGGGCTCTGGCCCGGGTCCTCGATCCGGTGGCGATGACGGAGCCGGGCGTGCCGGGCCGTGGCGGGCGCCGGGGCCCGGGCCGGAGGCGATGAGGTCATGGGCCGCGCGTTCCGGTTGATCGAAACCCGTCGGCTCTGGTAGGAAGGATCGGGGCCCCCCGCAGGGTGGCCCGGAACGCGGCGCGCAAGGGACGGCGCATTCGGCGCCGCCGGACCGGAGCGCGCGATCGAGGAGAAGCCGATGGCTGCTGGGAGGAAGCGATCAGGGACGAAGGGCCGGTCGCGGCGCGTGGCCGGCACGAAGAAGAAGACCACCGCCCGCAGGACCAAGCCGGCGCGAAAGCCCGCCGCCAGGCGCCCCGTGTCCAGAAAGGGCGCGAAGCCGGCGAAGCGGGCCGCCGGACGCAAGGGTGCCGCGAAGGGCAAGGCCAGGAAGCCCGCACGGCGGAGGGCGGCGACCAAGCCCGGGGGGGCGAAGGCCAAGGCCCGGCCGGCGCGTCGGCCCGCACCGGCACGGCGTCCGGCCAAGGCGGCGCCCGCCAAGAGTCCGGCCAGAACTGCAGCGCCGGCGAAACCCGCCGTGAAGCCGGCCACGCCGAAGGCGGGTCCGGCGCCCAAACGCGTGCCGGCCCCGCCCGCTCCGCCGCCTCGTCCGGTGGCCGGGAAAGGGGAGACGATCACGGAGATCGGGCGCGTCACTCACTACTTCGACCGCCCCCACGCGGCGGTGGTGAAGATCACCACCGGAGAGCTGGCCGTCGGGGATACGATCCGGATCATGGGGCACACCACCGACTTCACCGAGCGCGTCGATTCGCTCCAGGTCGATCACAGACCCGTGGATCGGGCGCGCACGGGCGAGGAGGTGGGACTGGCCGTGCGTGAGCGCGCGCGGGAGCACGATATCGTGTACCGGGTGACGACCACTGTCTGAGTGGCATCCACCCCGAGACACAAGACTCCCGAAGGCCCGGCGTGATAGCCCGGGCCTTCCGGATTCTCCGCTCACAGATCGTCATGCCAACGGCCCCGCCGGTTGCCTTGCCGGTCGCCCTGCCGGTCACCCTGCCGATCACCCTGCCTTGACAGGGGAGAGTCGATGGCTACCCTACGCATGGCCGCGGCCGGGGACGTGCCGCCGTGCGGAAGACGCCAGAGAGCGCCACGTATCCGTCCCATCGGGGAGCAGCGGGTTGTCCAAGCGAATCCTGATCGTCGATGACGAAGCGGATCTCCGTGATCTGGTGCAATACAACCTGGAGCAAGCGGGCTTCCAGACCCGCCAGGCCGCGACGGGCTCGGAGGCGCTCGATGTCGCGCGCGCCTGGAAGCCGGATGCGGTAGTGCTCGACCTCATGCTTCCCGATCTCCCCGGCACGGACGTCTGCCGGATCCTCCGCTCGGACCCCGTGCTGCGCGACGTGGCCGTGATCATGCTCACCGCCCGAGGCGAAGAGGTAGACCGGGTCGTGGGCTTCGAGCTGGGCGCCGACGACTACGTGACGAAGCCCTTCAGTCCTCGCGAGCTCGCCCTGCGCCTCCGGGCGGTCCTGAAACGGGCGCGCCGTGGCGCGGTCGCCGAGGAGGACATCCGGATAGGGGATCTTCTCGTCCAGCGCGAGAGCCACCGCGCCTTCGTCCGGGGGAAGGAGGTCACACTCACTGCCACCGAGTTCAAGCTCCTCGTCCAGCTCGCCACGACCCGCGGCCGAGTGCAGACCCGGGAATTCCTCCTGGATTCGGTGTGGGGCGACGATACGCATGTCACGCTCCGCACGGTCGACACCCACATGAAGCGCCTGCGCGAGAAGCTGGGTTTCGCCAAAGGCTACATCGAGACCGTCCGCGGGGTCGGCTACCGGTTCCGGGATGTCGCCGCCTAGGGCCCCGGCCCCCGGACGCCTCGACCCGGCCCCGTCATCCCGCCGCTCCTTCCCGTCTCTCTCCCTTCACCGGAAGCTTCTCCTCGGGGCGCTCGCCATCGCGCTCCTCACGCTCGCCGCTTCCTGGATGCTCGCTTCGTGGAGTTTCCAGGCCCGTCTCCTGTCGGAAGGCACGCTCCTCGCCATGGGCCTGGGTATCCTCGCGATCGTCGCCCGCCGAATCTCCCGCGATCTTCGCGCGCTCAGCGAGGCGGCCTCAGCGCTCGGGCAGGGCAGGGCCGCTCGCTCGCTCCCGTCGGGTCGGGACGACGAGATCGGCGATCTCGCGCGGACGCTGGAGGGCATGGGAAAGCGCCTCCGGGAGACAATCCGGGAGGTGACCGAGGAGCGCAACCGGCTGGAGGCGATCCTCGAGGCGATGGGAGACGGCGTTCTCGTGACGGACGGCGAGGGACGCGTCGTCCTCGTGAACCCGGCCCTGCGCGCGATGATCGATCTCCCTCCCGAACCCGTCGGGCGAACCGTCCTCGAGCTGGTTCGCAATCCCGATCTCCACGATCTCGTGATGGCCGGGCTGCGGGGCGAGACCGATCTCTCCGCCGAGATTCTGTTGCGCCGCGGCGGCGAGGAGCGCCGCGTGCTCGTGCGGCTGGTGCGGGTGGAGAAACCGGGACGGCCGCGCGGCATGGTGGCCGTGTTCCACGACATGAGCGAGATCCGACGGCTCGAGCAGATGCGGCGCGACTTTGTGGCCAACGTGTCCCACGAGCTGAAGACGCCGCTCACGGCGATCCGGGGATACGCGGAGACGCTGGCCGATGCGCCGCCGGAGGACCCGATCCAGGCGAAGGCCTTCCTGGAGACGATCCTCCGGAACGCCGAGCGCCTGTCGGCTCTCGTGGAGGATCTCCTCGAGCTCTCGCGGATCGAGAGCGGCCAGATGGCGCTCCACCCCGGGCCCCTCGGCGTGCGCGGCGTCGTGGAGCGGCTTCTTCCCTCTGTGGAGCCCGTCGCCCGGCGGCGCCGCGTGACGATCGAGATCGGCATCCCGGAGGCGTTCGCGCCCGTCCGGGCCGATGCCTCGGCGCTGGAGACGGTGCTCGCGAACCTCGTCGAGAACGCGGTGAAGTACGTCCCCGAGGGAGGGCGCGTGGAGGTGCGCGCCCGTGAGACGGACGGCATGGCGCGTATTGAAGTGGCCGACTCGGGGCCCGGGATAGCCGCGGAGCATCTGCCGCGAATCTTCGAGCGCTTCTACCGGGTCGATCCGTCCCGCTCCAGGGAGCAGGGGGGGACCGGCCTGGGCCTGGCCATCGTGAAGCACCTCACCCAGGCCCTGGGGGGGCAGGCCGGCGTGGAAAGCGAGCTGGGGCGGGGCAGCGTCTTCTACGTCCTTCTTCCCTTTGCCGCCCAGGGCGCAGACGCCGCGTAGGCGGCTGAGGCCCACGCCTCGTCCATAGTCGGCCCTCCTTTCGCCAGCGTTATCCCGGCAGAGAACCTCCGTCCGGCCATCCTTCAAGCAGTCTCCACCATTCCGTCACGGGACCGCCACGGGTTCCCAGCACTCTCCCGCGCGACATGAGGCCCTACGTCCGGAATTCGTGCGGAAGCCGGCACGTGGTAGCCCCGAACCGGCAATACCTCCAATGCGCACCGGGACCCGGAGGGGGTCCGGGCGCCTCATCCCGAGGAGGCCCACGATGACGCAGTCCGACCGGAAGGGACCCGCCGCGATCCTGGCGACCTTCGCGCTCCTGGCCTCGACGCTGGGGTCACCGCTCCCCGCCGCGGCGGCCCTGAGCGCCGCCGACGTCGAGACACTCCGGAGCGAGTTCCGCTTGGAGATTAGTTCCGTTCGCAAGGACAACGCGAATCTGAGACAGCGCCTCGAGGTCTACGAAAACGCGAGGATCGAGGAATCGAAGCGGCTGGATGACATCCAGCTCCAGGTGGCTCAGTCGGACGGGCTCAATGCGGGCTACGACAAGAACTTTTACATCAAGTCCTCCGACAACAACTTCCGGCTCAACCTCTCCGGATTAATCCAGTTCCAGGGGAACTTCTA
>JBGPLH010000065.1:0-12366 GCA_041486365.1 Thermodesulfobacteriota bacterium
CAGCTCCAGCTCCGGGTCCTCGCCGGCGTCGAGGGTCAGCGTCACCGAGTTCGCGTCGAGCCGGCAGGCCACCTTGCGCACGACGGCGTTGTGGCTCCGATCCAGTCCGTCGGCCACGCGCAGCAGCCCCGCGAGCAGATCCACGCGATTGCGATCGGGCGCCGAGAGCTCGCCGAAGGCGTCATGCGATCGCTTCGGGAGCCCACCCCGGTGGTAGCGGGCCAGGCATGCGAGAATCTCGACTTCCCGGGGCGTGAAGCCCGCGAGATCGGCGTGTCGGATCAGGTACATGCCGTGGCGGTGGTGGCGCCGATAGTGGACATGGTAGCCCGCGTCGTGCAACAGGGCGCCGTACTCCAGCAGCTCGCGGTCGGGGGCCTCCAGCGCGTGCAGCTTCTGGGTCCCGTCGAATAGCTGCAATGAAAGCTTCGCCACGTGCTCCCCGTGCTCCGGGTCCGCGTCGTAGCGCCGCGCGCACTCGAGCACGCTCCGGCGGCGAACGTTGGGCTCCTCCAACTCCCGCTGCAGGCGCTTCCGGTTGCGCGCGATGAAATCGCGCACCACGCCTTCTCGCAGCCCCCGGTCGCAGAGGACCAGCTCGGAAGCCCCGCTGCTCCGGAGCAGCGCCATGACGATCGTCGCGCCCGTGACGAGCTGGTCGGCCCGCAGCGGATCGACCCCCTTGATCCTCGCGCGCTCCTCCTCCGTGGCGGCGACGAGTGCCTTGTGCAGCCGCCGGAACCGCGCCTCGGGAATGTGGTGATTGTTGACCGTCCCGAGCGGCTCGCCCGTCTCCATGAGCTCCGCCATCGCGGCGAGGTTCAGGATGGTTCCGCTCGTTCCCACGACGCGATCGAAGGCAGCCACGTCCTCGGGCTCCCCCGCGGCCTTGCGCGCGGTCTCCGAGAGTGCCTCGATGGCGGACTCCAGGGACTCCTCCGCGTAGCGCTGCATCGCCTCGATCTCGTCGCGACGAGGCGGGTCGCCCATGCGGAAGGTCTGACCGAGACGCGCCACGCCGAGTTTCAGGCTCGCCACGGCGAGGATCCGGTCCTGCTCGGCAATTCCCAGCTCCACGCTGCCACCGCCGATGTCCGCCACGAGCACCCGCTGGCCGCCGAAGTCGATGGCGCGTTGCACGGCGGTGAGGATGAGGCGGGCCTCCACCTCGCCCGAGAGGACCTTCACCCTCAGGCCGGTGGCGTCGGATACCCGTTCGAGGAACTCGCCTCCGTTCTCCGCCTCGCGCACGGCGCTCGTTGCGACGGCGAGGATCCGTGACGCCCCCTTCTTTTGCGCGAGGGTGTGGAAGCGTCCGATGGTCTCCAGGCCCCGCGCCATCGTCTCCTGGGAGAGGCGCCCCGTGCGGAAGGTCCCCTGGCCCAGGCGCGTCATGTCCTTGGCACGGTCGATCACCTGGAAGGAGAGGTCAGGCATGACCTCACCGATGATGAGGTGAACCGAGTTGGTGCCGATGTCCAGGATCGCGAGTTTCATGAGATCGCCAGGGGTTTCGAAAGGGCCGCGTGTGCCGCTTCTCGCATCGCCACGACCCGCGAGAGAGCCACCGCCTCCCGCATCCGGATGTGGCGCACCAGCTCCTCCATCAGGCCGGCCGCCTCCGCGCTCTGGGCCTCGCACCAGTGCCGGAGCACTTCCAGATCGTGAAGATCACCGAGAGCGTCCTGCATCTCCCGCGCCGCCCGGATCGCGGGGTTCACGGGCCAGCCGCAGATGCTGCCGCCGGTCTCGAGATGATAGCGAAACTTCTTCGTCGCAATCCGGATCGCATGGAGGCGCTGCTTGTCCCGCGGGTCGAGCGATGCGGCGGGTCCGGCGCCGTTGGCGCCCCAGAGACGGCCCAGCCGCTTCTCGCGACGCGCCGCCCGCCTCCCGGCCCGTTTGCTGAGGCCCCCCACGTCGCAGTCGTCGAGACGGCGGGCCAGGGCCTTCAAGTCCCGGCCCAGGGCGTCGAAGTCGGTTTCGCGCACCGCCTTACGAGCCCGCGTCTGCGAGCGGCCCCGGTCTGCGGCCAGCATGGGGCGGGCGAACTCAGCGGCGTGCCGTACCTCGGGCGACTCCGCGATGATTCGATCGAGGAGTTCCGTGTTCACGTCGAACTGGCGCAGCTCGCCGAGCGCCGCCGTGATGTTTCGGACCCGCCGGGAAGCCCGGCGGCGCCGGCGCGCGGGGAGGTCCTTCCTGAGAAACGCGAGCGCCGCGCGGATCCTGCGGGATGTCACCCGCATATCGTGCACCGCATCCGCGCTATTGCCCGCCAGCACGCCTTCCTCGTGGCGGGTCATGTCGCGCAGAGACCGACGCAGGAAATCACCGGGAGTCCGGGTCCTCGGCCCGGCGCCGTTCGTGCCCGTGCGGGAAGCCATCGGAATCGCACCAGAGGGGGACGCCCGACCGAGGCCCGCCGAGGCGCGATGGTCGCCAGGGGGAGCGGGACCTGCGGGAGGCAGGGTGACCTCAATCTATCATGCCGTCGGAGGCGAACGAAAGACGCCCGGATTCGCAGATTCGCGAATCCGACCTTTCTTGTCCGGCGTCGGGGTTGGGAGCCCCCTCCTGCAGCCCGAGCAGGCTGCCGGGATCCGGCCATCCGGCGTTAGAGCCATCTAATCGGGGTCTGTGGAAGGTCTAACCTGCCGGCCGCTAAGGTGCGACTCAACAGGTCCGGGGGGCGGGCCGGAAACACCACGCACGAACCAAGGAGAATCGCCAGGACAGCCCGATCCCCTCGAGCAATACCCAAACCCATTCATATGAAGGAGGAGCCACGATGCGAAAGCTCGTGCTCATGATGTCCGTTGGCGCGCTGGCCGTTCTTTTCTCCGCCGGCGCCTTCGCGGAGGACGCTACCACGCCCTCCGCCCCCCAGACCACTCCCCAGGCCGCTCCCGCCCCGCAGGGATCCATGCTCCAGGGCGCTCAGAGCACGAGCAAGGCCACCAGCGCGCAGCCGATCCACACGCACGCCCGCCATCATCATCGCAAGGCGATGACGAACGGGAGCGCGAAGGCGACGAGCACCGGCGGCGGGAAGAGCCCGGAGGCGGCCGCTTCTTCCGCGGCTTCGTCGCCGAGCAAGGTGGCGATGGCGTCGCACACCACCACCCGGCATCACCACCGGACGCATCACAAGTCCACAGCGAAGTCGCCGACGGGCGCCCCGGCGCCGGGCGCGGCTCCGATGGACCAGACGAGCCCATCCACGCCGCCGTCCAGCGTGAAGTAAACCGGACGTGGCCTTCCCGCTCCCCGCGGGAAGGCCGCAGAGGGGACGATCCAAAGGAAGAGACCCGAAAGGGTCTCTTCTTTTTTCGGGCGCGCGGCCGGCTGGCCTCCTCCGAAGGGCCGTGTTAGCCTCCGAACAACGGGCTCAGGTCCCACGCGAAGGGGGCCGGCGCGATTGGGAAAGGAAGGGTCGATGGCCGAGATCAAGCGCCGCCGCTGCATGGTCTGCGCGAAGGAGTTCGAGATGGGCGGATCCATCTGCGACGCGTGCAACGCCCAGATCCGCGGGGAGGCGGTCGGTAAGAAGGAAGGGCTGCGCAAGGAAGCGGAGAAGGAGATCAAGCGCGCCGGCGTTGCCCCGGACACGCACAAGACGGAGAAGGGCAAGTGAGCCGGGGGCGCGTCCACGACCTCATCGCGGCGCACGGGACCCTCATCTTCCCCGGTGTGTACGACGCGCTCTCCGCGAAGCTCGTCGAGCGGGCCGGTTTCGAGATGGCGTTCATTTCGGGCTACAGCGTCTCGGCGGCGCGCCTCGGGGAGCCCGACTTCGGCCTCCTCACGCAGAGCGAGATCGTGGACGCGGCCCGCACGGTCTGCCGCGCGGTGCGCGTGCCGGTGATCGTGGACGCCGATACGGGCTACGGCAATCCGCTCAACGTCATCCGCACCGTGCGGGACCTGATCGACGCGGGTGCGGCCGGGATGTTCCTCGAGGACCAGGTCTGGCCCAAGCGCTGCGGCCACATGCGGGGGAAGAAGGTCATCCCCCTGGAGGAATACCTGCCGAAGATCCGTGCCGCGGTGGATGTCCGTGGCGATCGGGACTTCTTCATCGTGGCGCGCACCGACGCGCGACAGGCGGTGGGGCTGGACGAGGCGATACGCCGCGTGAACGCGGCGCGGGAGGCCGGGGCCGACGCGGCCTTCGTGGAGGCGCCCGCCTCCATCGACGAGATGCGCGAGGTGGCCCTGCGCGTGCCCGGCCCCCTCGTCGCCAACATGCTCGAGCGGGGCGTGACGCCGCTGCTCGACCGCAGGGAGCTGGCCGATCTCGGCTACGCTCTCGCCGTCTGTCCGCTCTCGGGGATCTACGCGGCCGCGAAGGCCATGAAGGAGATCTTTTCACACCTGCGTGAGGAGGGGACGACGCGGCACACGCTTGACCGGCTGCTCCCCTTCGACGAGTTCAACGCTCTCGTGGGGCTCGAGGAGAAGTACGCGCTCGACGCGAAGTACGCGCCGGACTGATCCACGCGCCCCTCCGCCCGCTCCTTCTTCCCGGCCCGGAAAGGATGTCGCGGCGTGGCTCCTTGCAAGCGACGCCACAGCGCCGCCTGGATCCTCGCGGCGGTGCTCTGCCTGCCGCGCCCCGCGGGCGCGGTGTCCGGCCCTGATTCCACCGTCGTCATTGCCAACGCGAACATCCCCGAGAGCGTCGCCCTCGCACAGCACTACGCGAAGAAGCGCCAGGTCCCCTCGAAGCAGATCTGCGCGCTGGATCTTCCGATTCCGCCCTACGACCCGACACCGATCCCGCCTGATTCTCCCTGGTACGTGAAGACGGACGTCATCACCGTTCCCCAGTACACGACCTACGTGCAGGGGGCGCTCCAGACCTGCCTCGGCGAGCGGGCGCTCGCGCGGATCGATTCGGCCGTCATCATGCGGGGCGTCCCGCTTCAGGTCGCGATCTCCCTTCCGGGCGAGCCGCCGCCGGGCGTCTCCTTCGCGGCGGCCCTCTCGCTCTGGAAGTCCACGACCATGGACGGCCAGGCGCTCCTCGGCCAGAACCCCAAGCTCCTCCAGCCCATCTGCGGAGCGACCGAGTACAACTGCATCGCGCGCTGGCGCTCGGCGCTCCGTGACGCGGCGAGCGTCGTCGGGCCGGGCTGGTCGGCCGTGGCCCTCTCGGAGGACGGCGTGCCCTACACCGAGCGGCCGCTGCTCGTGACGATGCTCCACGGCCTGTCCTACGGCGTGGACTCGGCGGGCAACGAGCTCACGGGACAGCTCGGGCCGGCGAAGGGGCTGCTCGACAGCGCGCTCACCGCCGAGCAGCAGGGCGGAGCCACCGGAAAGTTCCTCTTCATGCGCAACCCGGCCGACCCGGGGCGGTCCGCGCTCGACGCCGAGTACGACGGCGTCATCGCGGGCCTTGCCGCGCGAGGCCTGACCAACGCCCAGGCGGTGGATCACAGCACGTCGCTCACCGGCGAGACGCTCGCGTCGTTCTTCGTCGGATCCGTGAACCTCGGTCCGTACGATCCCGTCGGCGGCTCCTCGACGATCGAGGGGAACACCTACGCGCCGGGCTCCCTCGTCGACAATCTGACCAGCGCGGGCGCGAGCCCCGTCAAATTCGACCCCGCCTGCGTCTGTCCGCCCGTGGGCCCCTGCGGCTGCTACGCGATCCCCAACCAGCCCTCGATCGCGCGGTGGGTGGCCAAGGGGGTGGCGGGAGTCCACGGCACCGTCCACGAGCCGCGTTCGAACGCCTTTCCCTCGCGCCGTTTGATCCTCGACTACGTCGACGGCGCGACGCTTGCCGAGGCGTTCCACCGGAACATCCCCTACGCCTACTGGAAGAACCTCGTGCTCGGCGATCCCATGGCGGCGCCCTACACGACGCGCCCCATCGTGGTGCTCGAGCACGCGGACACGAGCCAGCCGATCCAGGAGGGCGAGGATGTGAGCGGGACGATTCAGGCGCGCGTCTCAGCCACTGATCCCGCCGGGCGCGGGATCGCGAAGGTCACGCTCCTCGTGAACGGCGTCGAGGTTGCGAGCGCGAACGGGAGCACGCTCACCGCATGCGTGGGCGCCGACGTGACCGGCGTGCAGCTCCTCGCGGTGGCGCAGGTTGGCGCGAGCGGGGGCCCTGGGCCGGGGAACTTCAGACCGAAGGGATGGATCGAGCGCCACATCGATGCGGGCGCGGGACCCGCGGCGGCGCCTTGCCCGCCCGCGATGTTCAGCGCCATCCCGGGGAACGGATCGGCGACGGTGAAGTGGGAGAAGGCGCCCGGCGGCGGGAGTCCCCTCACGGGTTACACGGTCACCGCGTCGCCGGGCGGGCAGTCCGCGTCGGTGGGCGCGAGCGCGTCGAGCGCCGTCGTCTCCAGCCTCACGAACGGGACAAGCTACACGTTCACCGTGACGGCCCAGAACGCCCTCGGAACGAGCGCGCCGTCCGCGCCTTCGAACGCGGTCACGCCCGCGGCGGTGCCCGGTGCGCCTGGAAACGTCACGGCGGCGGTCGACTACGAGTCCGGGCGCGTCACCTGGAGCGCTCCGGCTTCCGACGGCGGGAGCCCGATCACGGGCTACTCGATCACGTCGAGCCCGGGGAACTTCACCGTGCTTGCCGGGGAGAGCGCCACGAGCGCGGTCGTGCGCGGGCTCACGAACGGCACGGCGTACACGTTCTCCGTGAACGCGTCGAACGCCGTGGGCGCCGGTCCCGCCACGGTGTCGAACGCCGCGACCCCCGCGAACCTCCCGGGCGCGCCGGCGATGGGCGCGGCCACGCTCGGAACGGGATCGGTGACCGTGACATGGACGCCGCCCGGCTCCGACGGCGGGGCCCCGATTCTCGGATTTCGCGTGGAGGCGATCCGCAACATCGATACCGTCGCGGGAGACGGGACGACCGCCGTCCTCGCATACCCCGACGGCGTGGCGGTGGACGCCTCGGGTGCGGTGTACATCGCCGACCTGGGTTACGGTCTCGTGCGAAAACTCGTCGGGAGCACCCTGAGTGTGGTGGCGGGTGGCGGATCGGGAAGCCTCGGCGACGGCGGGCCCGCCACGAGCGCCACGCTTTCCGATCCGACGCGCGTCGCCCTCGACGGCAACGGGAATCTCTTCATCGCCGACGCGGGTCACCATCGTATCCGGAAGGTGGACCTCGCAAACGGCGTGATCACGACCGTGGCGGGCGACGGCGTGCCGGGCTTCGGCGGCGACGGGGGGCCGGCGACCTCGGCCCACCTGAACGCGCCCATTGAAGTGGCCCTGTCCGGAAACACGCTCTACATCGCGGACCGGGACAACCATCGTGTCCGCCGCGTCGATCTGTCGCTCGGAACTATCACGACCGCCGCCGGAGATGGAATGCCCGGCTACGGCGGCGACGGAGGCCCCGCGGCGGCGGCGCATCTGTGGTATCCGGAGGGGGTCGCCCTGGACGGCAGCACGCTGTACGTGGTGGACACGGGGAACGGCCGCGTGCGGAAAGTGTCGGTCGCGGGAACTATCACGACCGCGGCGGGCGGCGGCACCCGGCCCTTCGGCGACGGCGGTCTCGCCACGGACGCGCAGCTCACGATGCCGAGCGGCATCGCGTTCGACGCGAGCCACAACCTCTACGTCTCGGAGGGGCTGAAGAGCCGTGTGCGGCAGGTGAGGCCCGACGGGATCATCACGACGGTCGCGGGCGACGGCGTGCACGGATACGGCGGCGACGGCGCGTCCGCCGCGCTCGCCCACCTGCGCTACCCTCGCGGGCTCGGCGTGGATCTGGCCGGCAGGCTCTACCTCGCGGATTCGTACAACCACCGGATCCGGGCGGTGGATCGGGACGACGCCTTCGCCGACGCGGGCCCCGCCGAGACGAGCGCGCAGGTCACGGGATTGCGCCCGGGCACGAGCTACACATTCGCCCTGCGGGCGCGCAACGCGATCGGGTCCGGCGCGCCCTCCGCCGCGTCGAACGCCGTCACGACCCCCGGCGTCCCCGGCGCGCCTACGAACGTCACGGCCCAGGGGGCGGGGACCGGCGCGATCCGAGTGACCTGGACGCCCCCGGCCTCCGACGGCGGAAGCCCCATCACCAGCTATGTGATCGTCTCCGATCCCGACGGCGTCTCCGTCGCGGCCGGCGCGAACGCGACGGAGGCCATCGTGAGCGGCCTCGTGATCGGGCAGTCCTACACCTTCACCGTCGTCGCGGTGAACGCCTGGGGCTCGGGCCCTGCATCATCTCCTTCCAACAGCGTCAACGCCCCCGCCTCCATTCCCACCCTCGGCGCCCTCGGCGCAGCGGTGCTCTGCGCGCTGCTGCTCCTCGGCGCAGCCAGGATGTTCCTCCGCGGCTCCTCCTCCTGAGTCCCGAGAGCCCGGCAGGAGCTTCGCCCTCCCGGTCACCCGCGCAACAACCAGATCCCCATGGCCAGGCACAGGGTCCCGGCGGCCTTCTGTACCATCGCCCCGGGTGTTCCCGTCTCCTCGATCCATCCGGGCCGGAAGAAATTGAGGATGGTGATGAAGGCCAGCACGAAGAACCCCGAGACCCCGCTCAGCGCGGTGACGATCGATACGGGTCCGCGCTGGATGGCGTACATGAGGAGCACGAATCCCGTGATCGAAAGCGCGACGGTGATGGCGATGAGGGCCCGGGTCGCCGCGGGCGCGCGAAGGGTCTCGCGAAGCCCCCGCCGCGCCCGGGGAACGGCGAGCGCGAGGGCCGCCGCGAGCACCATCCCACATCGAACGAGGAGGTAGCCCGCGAGCGGGTCATAGCCCCGCAGCACCACACCGGCCAGCACGTTGTGGGAAGCCCAGAGGGCGGTGGCGGGGATCATCAGCAGGAGAGCGGTCGAGGGCACGAAGAGATCCCGCGGTCGCCGCGCGGAGAGGAGCAGGCCTCCACTGATCAGGAGCGCAAAGGCGATTGCGCCGCTCGTGGAGAGCTGCTCGCCCAGCGTCACGCGAGCGAGGATCCACGCGAAGATCGGCGCCATCTGCCAGAGCGGCGCCACCCGCGTGATCTCTTCGCGCTGGGCGGCGAGGAAATAGGCGATGAGCATCAGGAAGAAGCATGCGCCCGCGGCGAGCCCCGCCGCTATGCGCGGGGCGCCCGGCGGCGTGACGTGCGCCCACGGGAGCAGGACGAGCGCGAGCGGGCTCCAAGCGGCGCTGGTGAGGAGGTAGCCGATCGGATCGATCCGGCGCGGGCCGAGGACGACCTTGTCGAGGACGTTCGTGAAGGCGAAGATGGCGTAGGCGCAGATCGCGAGGGCGACGTAGGACATGGCGGGCGCCGAGCTCAGATCGACGCGATCGCGTAGCCGGCCACGGCGGTGCAGAGGATCGCGAAACCGTAGAATGCGAACGCCAGGAACCCGCCGGCCTGCAGCCCCAGGTCGAGGACCGTGTGCTTGAGCCGGTGCGCGGCGTGAAACAGCGAGAGCGAGATCAGCGCGAAGAGGTAGAGCTTCGCGATCGGATGGGACAGCAGCGCGTGCATCCTCGCGTAGCTCGACGCCTGCGCGGGGATCCAACCCATCGGCATGGCAATCCCCTGGAAGATCACATGGCCCGGCAGGAAGATGGCCGAGAGCATTCCGCCCGCGGAGAAGAGGAGCCACCAGAAAGGTTCGGATCTGGGCGCGGCCATGTCGCGTCAACCTCCGAGGGTGAAATAGCCGATGATCGCCGCCGCCACGACGACCAGGCCCATGTTCCCCAGCACGAACATCGGCACGGTGACCTTGAACTCGCCGATCTCGAGAGGCGTCACCGCGGCCCCGGCGATGAACCAGGTCACCGAGTGGTAGAGCACGAAGCAGAGCGTGATGATCCCGCCGGGCAAGAGCGTTCTCGAAGCGGACGCGAGCGTCACCCAGGCATTCCAGGAGGTTTCCCCCCGGGAGAGCGCGATCACGCCCGAGAGAAGGTGAAGCGTGAAGATCAGCACGAACACCGACGTGAGCTCCCGCACCATGAAGAAGAAGTAGGGCCTCGACCTGAGCCACCAGGTGCTCGGGTAGGGCCGGACGTAGTCCTTGTAGCCCGGATCCGGAACGCGGTAGTGCTCGAGGCTCATCGGTTTCCCCAGGGAAGCAGGAAGGATTTCATCCGGTCGATGGCGGTGGCGAGCTTCTCCTGCTGGATGGCGGCCGCCGGCTCCACGTGCTTGGGGCAGACCACGCTGCACTCGCCCACGAACGTGCACATCCACACCGCGTCGCCGTCGCCGAGGATCGGCTGGCGCTCGCCCTGGCCCTGATCGCGGCTGTCGAGGTTGTACCGGTGCGCGAGCGCGATCGCGGCAGGGCCGAGGAATTCGGGCTCGCGGCCGTAGACGGGGCACGCGGCGTAGCAGAGCATGCAGTTGATGCACATCGAGAAGTTCCTGTACTTCTCCCGCTCCCGTGGCGTCTGACGGTACTCGCCCTGCTCGACCGGCTTCTCCTCCTTCCGGATGAGCCAGGGTTTCACCCGCTTCAGCTTCTCGAGGAAATCGCTCATGTTCACGACGAGGTCGCGCATGACCGGGAAGTTCGCGAGCGGCTCCACGCGGATCTCGCCCGGGTAGTCGCGGAGGAACGTCGCGCAGGTGAGCTTCGGCACGCCGTTCACGTTCATCCCGCAGGACCCGCACACGCCCATGCGGCAGGACCAGCGGTAGGTGAGCGTGCCGTCTTCCTGATCCTTGATGTGGTTCAGGGCGTCCAGGACGACCGTGTCTTCGTCCCAGGGGACCTCGTAGGTCCTCGTGCTCGGCGCGGAATCGTGCTCGGGGTTGTACCGCGTGACGATCAGCTTCTTTTTTTTGTCGCTCATGTCGCGTATTCCCCGCCCTTGCCTCGATACTTGGATCAAAGGGGAGGGCGAGGCTCCTGCCGAGCCACCCACCGCCCCCCGGACTCCTTTAATACTTCCGTTCCTCAGGCTGCCAGCGTGTTATCACGGCGGGCCGGTACTCGAACCGCGGCCCGTCCTCGGTGCGGTGTGCGAGCGTGTGGGCGAGGAAGTCCTTGTCGTTGCGCGCCTTGAAATCCAGCCGCTGGTGCGCTCCCCGCGACTCCGTCCGCGCCAGCGCTCCCTCGGCCATCGCGGTGGCGACGTCAAGCATGAAGTCCAGCTCGATGGCGGCCGTGAGATCGGTGTTGAACACCCGATCCCGGTCCTCCACCCGGATGTTCCTGAAACGCTCGCGGAGCTTGCGCAGCGCGTCGCAGGTCTCCTTCATCGTCTCGCCCTTGCGGTAAACGCCGCAGCCCTTCTCCATGGCGTGCTGCATCTCGCGGCGAATCGTAGCAATGCGCTCCGTGCCGCCTTCCTTGAGATAGGTGCGCTCGATACGCGCCCACTCGTCCCGCGCCACCGACTCCGCCGGCGCCTCCGCGGGCTTCCCGCTCTCCCGCACGTAGCGGACGGCGGCGCGGCCGGCGCGGGTGCCGAAGACGAGCAGCTCGGTGAGCGAATTGGATCCGAGGCGGTTGGCCCCGTTGATCGATACGGAGGCCACCTCGCCCGCGGCGTACAATCCCTTGATGCGCGTCTCGGCCTCGATGTTCGTGTCGATCCCTCCCATGCAGTAGTGCACCACCGGGCGCACGGGGATCGGCTCCTTCACCGGGTCGATGCCCACGTACTTGATCGCCAGCTCGCGCACGAAGGGAAGGCGCTCGTCGATCTTCTTCTCGCCGAGGTGGCGCAGGTCGAGGTGCACGTAGCCGCCGTACTTCCCCTCGAAGGCGCGGCCCGCCTCCATCTCCTCGATGATCGCCCGCGACAGGAGGTCGCGCGGCCCGAGCTCCATCTTCGTCGGCACGTAGCGCTGCAGGAACCGCTCCCCCTCCTTGTTGACGAGAGTACCCCCCTCGCCGCGCGTGCCCTCGGTGATCAGGATGCCGGTGCCCGGCAGCCCCGTCGGGTGGTACTGCACGAACTCCATATCCTTGAGCGGCACGCCCGCCCGGTAGGCGATCGCCATGCCGTCGCCGGTCTTGATCGCGGCGTTCGTCGTGAAGGGGAAGACGCGTCCCGCACCGCCGCTGCACATGATCACCGCCCTCCCGGCGATGGCCCGGAGCTTGCCGGTGTGCAGGTCAATCGCCATGACGCCGCGCGCCTCGCCGTTCTCGACGAGAAGCGACGTCACGAAGTGCTCGTCGTAGCGGATGATGCGGTCGTACTTGAGGGTGGTCTGGAAGAGCGCGTGGAGCATGTGGAAGCCGGTCTTGTCGGCGGCGAAGAGCGTCCGGTTCACGGTCATGCCACCGAAGGGACGGACGCTGACATGCCCGTCTGGGTCCCGGCTCCACGGACACCCCCAGTGCTCGATCTGGATCGCCTCGCCGGGCGCCTCCTTGACGAACGCCTCGACCA
>JBGPLH010000066.1:0-12358 GCA_041486365.1 Thermodesulfobacteriota bacterium
TCCGCCCGAAGGTGCGCGACACCATGAGCCCCACGATGCCCGCCACGCGCCAGCAGTAACGATAGAGGTCCCTCCAGCGCGCGTAACGCACGGCCCCGAAGTCCATGCGGAGCCCCGCGGCGAGCGAGCGGAAGTAGAAGAGCGGGATCCGGTAACGCGCGACGGCATCGGCCAGCCCGACGTACAGGAGGTTCGATCCGGGCGCCGCGATGCGGCGCGGGAGGCCGCGGGCGATGGCGCGGAGCTGGCGCGCGGCCAGGGCCTCGGAGGGGCTCTCGTCCACGAGATCGTCGAGCCCGCGCGTGTAGGCGTAGAGCGCCCAGATCGCGTGGCGCATGGGACGCGGCAGGAAGATCGACGCGAAGTAGAAGGTCCTGGCGTGATGGCGCGTGACGGCACGGGCATAGCGCACGGAATCCGGGAGCAGCGGATGCGGTGCGCTCATCGCGATGCGGAGAGCCGCGCGATGCCGCGCTCGAGCCCCGCTGCCGCGCGACCGAGCCAGGGGCGCAGGGCGAGCAGCGCCGCGATCCGCCCGGAGATGGCCGCGGAGGGGACGCCGCCGGGCCAGAGCGCGTAGTGGCCGGCCGCAAAGAGGCCGCGCACGGGCGTGGTGATCGCCGTGTAGCGGTCGCGGAGCACGCTCCGGTCGGGATCGAACGTCCAGCCCGCCGTGGCGCCGCCGGTGTTCAGCGTGAAGCGCTCCGCGGACAGCGGCGTACCGACATCGCTGTAGAGGATCTTTCCGGAGAGATCCGGGATGAGCGCCTCGGCCGTCGCCACCATCTCGTCGGTCACGCGGCGCTTCAGATCCCGGTAGGTCTCCTTCGTCGGATCGAGGAGCCGCCCCCAGCGCGAGAGCCACGCGGCCGGGGCCATCGTCTGGAGCACGAGCACGCTCCTCCCGGCGGGCGCGAGCGACGGATCGGTGAGGCTCGGGCAGCTCACCTCGAGCCAGGCGCCGCGGTGAAGGTGCGGATCGTCGGCGCTGTCGGGATCGTGCACATCGAAGTCCGGAAAGAAGAAGATGTGATGCGTGCGAAGGAGGGGAGCGAGCTGCTCCGGCGAGAGATCGACTCCGAGGTAGACGCTGGTGAGGGCCTCCGAGGGCACCGCCGAAACCAGGTCCTCCCGGAGATCGCGGGGCACCGCGTCCTCCGGGAGGAGATCCCGGTAGAGCGCCTTCATGTCGCCGCAGGCGATCACCGTGTCCGCGGCGATCCGCTCGCCGCCCGCCGTCTCCACGCCCGACACCCGTCCCCGCTCCACGAGAATCCGCGTGACCGTTTCCTTGAAGCGGACCTCCCCGCCCCGCTCCCCGAGCGCGTCCACGAGGCCGTCGCAGAAGGCCTGCAGCCCGCCCATCGGGTACCAGTAGTCGTGCACCCAGCAGCGGAGGAAGCCGGCGAAGACCGCCCAGGACATGTTCTTGTAGCCGATCCGCGACACGAATCCCCGGAGGACCGGATCGGTGAGATGGGCCTCGGCGAAGGCGCGCGCGCCGGTGTTCATCATGCGCCGGAGAGCGCGCGCGTGCCGGGCCACGTGAAGCGCCGCGCGGGCGAGGGCCCAGGCACGGGCAGGGCCGCGCCGCTCGAGCGGCGCGCCTTCGCCCAGCACCGGCGAGAGAACCCGGTCGCCCTCTCGCAGCGCACGGAACAGCGATCGCACGCCCTCCGCGTCCCCGGGGAACGCGCCGAGAAAGGCGTTCTCCAGGCGCCCGAAGGAATCGATCACCGCGTCCATGCCGGGCGCGACGAGCCTGTAGTTCGTCCGTCGGAAACGGAAGCGATCGAGAAGATCGAGGTCGCGCAGCAGGGGGAACACGATCCCGAGCTGCTCGAAGGACTGGTCGCCGGCGTCGAAGCGAAACCCCTTGCGCGTGAAGCCGTTCAGGCAGCCACCCGCCTGGTAGTTGTGCTCCAGGACCAGCGGCGGGCGCCCTCCGCGGGCGAGGAAATGGGCCGCGAACAGCCCCGCCACGCCGGCCCCGATGACCACGGGGCGGCGGCCGGAGGGTTCGGGACGGGCCTTCAGGCGCTCCATCCGGGCGAGCCTATCAGAAAACCTCCGCATCCGCCGCGCCCGGGTGCCCCGGCGATCCGGCGGCTGCTGGCGCGAACACCGCGGCTTCGATTACCCTGAGCCCATGGCTCCGGGAAACGGTGAGAGAACGGGCGAAGCCTCCGTCGTGGACGCGGGGGAGGCCACGGCGCTCCTGCGCGCGCGGGCGCTCGCGCTCGGCCTCACGCGCGTCGGGATAGCCGCAGCGGAGGCCTGGCCCGAATCGAACGCGCTCACGGAGTGGCTGGCCCGCGGCTACGATGGAACGATGGACTGGATGGCGAAGAGCGCCGGGAAACGCCTCGACGTCCGGCGGTTCCTGCCGACCGCCCGGGCTGTCCTCTGCGCCGCGCTCACGTACCACACCGACCGCCCCCTCTCCACGGATCCCCGCGATCCGGATCGCGGCTGGATCGCCCGCTACGCCTGGGGACGCGACTATCACCGCGTGCTGGAGAAGCGCCTGCGAAAGGTGGCCCGGCAGATCCGATCGATCTGGCCCGGCGCGCGCTGCGCGGTGCGGGTGGACACGGGGCCTATCCTCGAGCACGTGGCGGCGGCTCGGGCGGGGCTGGGCTGGATCGGGAAGAACGCCTGCCTGATCGATCGGGAGGCCGGAAGCTTTCTCTTCCTCGGCGAGATCGTGACGGAGGCGCCCCTCGTCCCCGATCGACCCGAGGCGGATCATTGCGGCACCTGCACGCGCTGCATCGACGCCTGCCCCACGCAGGCCATCGTGGCCCCGGGCGTGCTCGACGCGCGCCGCTGCATCTCCTACCTGACGATCGAGCACGCGGGCGCCATCGACGCGGATCTGCGGCCCGCCATGGGGACCCACGTCTTCGGCTGCGACGTCTGTCAGGACGTCTGCCCCTGGAACCGGCACGCACCGGCGGACGCGCTCCCCGATTTCCTTCCGCGGCCGGGGCGGGAGGCGCCGCGCCTGGACGATCTGCTCGAGACGCTGCGCGGAGGCTTCGAGGATTTCGTCCGCGCGTCCGCGCTCCGGCGCGCGCCGCTCTCCCGATGGCTCCGCAACGTCGCCGTCGCGATGGGGAACTCCGGGGAGCGCCGCTTCGAGAAGCCGCTCGCGGGGCTCCTCGAACACGCGGATCCCGAGGTGCGCGAACACGCGGCGTGGGCCCTGGCACGCCTTCACGCGCGCGGCGCGACGCGTTCTCCGGAGTAACACGAGCAACGCCCCGGGGTTCCCTCCGGGGCGTTCGTCTATCGAGGCGCTCTTGATGCGGCGCGGGACCGGCGCGCCTCCTATTGGAATCCGGGCGGCGGGGTAAAGCCAGGGCTGAACTGGTTCAATTTGCCCGCGTTGTTCGTGCCCTGGTTCACGAGGTCGCAGAGCGAGCCCCCGCCACAAACGTCTGGTGTGGGATCCGCGGCATTCGCCGCTACGTCTCGGTTGTTGCGCACGATATTGCTCTCCAGCAGGGTCCCCTGCACCTGCTCGCGAAGCAGGATTCCCACGTCCTGCCGGTTCGAGCCCAGGGGCTCCACCGTGTTCTGCTTCATCACCACGCCGAACGCCTCGTCCACGATCCCTCCGTGGAGGTTGTCGCGGACGAAGTTCGCGAAGACCTCGCTCCCCTCGGCGCTGCCGTTCGCATCGCTCGTCAGGAAGATCCCGAAGCCCGAGTTCCCCGTGATCGTACTGTTGCGGATCCGGGTCCCCCGCCCCGTCGACTCGATCCCGACACCCGTCGTGCTCGCCGGCCCGTTCTGGTTCGCGACCACCTGGTAGAGGATGTTGCCGACGCCGAACACCTCGAAGCCCATCGACGAGTTCCCCAGGGCCGTGCAGCGCTGGACGATGTTCCCCTGCCCCGCGATGCCGAAGCCCACGTCGTTCCCCGTCGCGACGTTCCCCGTGTACACCGCGCTGTCGGAGGACTGGAAGGAGGCAAAGCCGAACGAGAGGTTACCTTCCGCGGTGTTGCTCGTGACCTCGGCCCCCGGCCCCTCGATGAAGAAGCCGCTCGCAGGCTGCCGCCTCGCGGTGCAGGACTTGATCAGCGGCTTGACCGCGGTGAAGTCCACGAAGATCCCGTTCCGGCCGGTCGTGTCGACGCAGGTCCCCGCCATGCTCCCGGTGCAGCAGGCGAGCGGCACGCCCGCGCCGGTGCACGTGTTGTTGGAGGTGCAGTTGCCCGCCCCCTTTCCGCTGCAGCAGGGGAAGGGGGTGTTCGCGGCGGTGCAGGCGTTGTTGGGCGCGCACTTGCCTGCCCCGGGGCCCGTGCAGCACGTGTACGGGGCGCCCGCGGCGGTGCACACACCGTTGAACACGCGCGTGCCGGCGTCGAGCGTGAGGAACGACAGGTCGACGAAGTCGCTGCGCTCGACGTGCAGAGCGTCGAAGCCGTCCGGGGCCCGCAGCGTGAAGCCCTGGATCTTCACCTGCCTCCCGCGCTTGAGCGCGGTGCCGGCCGTGACGCAGGCGCCATTGGGTTTTGGCAGCCCCACCGGGACCGCCTGCACGTCGTCCGCGGCCGCCGTGGTGTCGCAGATCCAGTTCGGGCCCGCCTTGACCTGCTTGTTCGGGACATCCAGGACGTCATCACCCGTCGCCGCCGATGTGTTCAGAATGCCGTCCTGGCCGGCGGTCACGCATGCGCCGTTCGGGTCGCCGCTGCCCACGGGGACCGTCTGCACGTCGCCCACGGCCGCCGTCGTCGTGCAGATCCCGTTCGCGCCGGAATTGATCGTGTTCGTGTCGATGTTCCGAACGTCGTCGCCCGTGACGGCCATCGAGTTACAGATCCCGTCGGGCCCGCTGTTGATCGCCACCGGCATGGCGGTCGCGACGTCGTCGCCCGAAGGCGTCGTCTCCAGCATCCCGTTCACGCCGGCGCCGACGCAGGAGGTGCTGGGCGTCCCCTGTCCCACGGGGAGCGACTGCACGTCGGCGGGGTCGGCGGTGGTATCGCAGATACCGTTCGGACCCGAGTTGACGATGAGCGCGGGGATGACCTGGTCGTCGCCCGACGCCACGGCGGTGTCGAGGACGTTGTCGGCGCCCGTCGAGACGCAGGTCGAGAAGCCCTGTCCCCTCCCGACCGCGCGCGCCTGCGTGTCACCCGCGGGCGCGGCCGTCGTGAGCCCGTCGCTCGACATGATCTGGATCGCGTGGCTCGAGGTCCCCAGGACGAGGGTGCTCTCGGGGGCCGCGCCGACCACGGTGAGCCGCTGCTTCCCCGCGATCACGACCGATTCGTTGTAGGTGCCGGCGTAAACCCGGATCGAGTCGCCGTCCACGGAGGCGTCCACCGCGGCCTGGATGGTCGTGAAGGGCTTTCCGGGACCGACGAGAAGAATGTTTGCGCCCCCGGCGGCGGAAGCCGCGGACGGCGGGCCGAGGAGGAAGGCAGCCAGGAGGGCGAGGGATGGAGAGCGCATGAAGGGTCTCCGCCGCGGGCGGCCAAAGGTCCCGCGCCCGGAGGTCCCGACCGCAGGGAGGGCCGACTCTGAGGATGCGCGGGCCGACAAGGTCTGACTTGATTCCTGCCTATAGGTTCTTCTTCGACCGCGCGCGGGCGCGGCTTGAGGCGATGAAGCAAAGGGGGCCCGGAATCCCCGGCGCCCCCCAGCGCTGCCGATCTTCGGGCTCCTACCGCAGGTTCGCGGGCGGGTCGTTCGGGTCACTCGGCGCCCGGGTGTTCTGCAGGCCGTTGTTGTCCGGGTCGACCACGGTGTAACCGATCCCGGTTCCCGATCCGGAAGCCACGCTCACGCGGTTGCTCTGGAAGAAGTTCGCCACCCCCGACGGCGCATCCACTGCCGGGTTCAACAGACTGTCGAAATTGCCGGAGCTCACACGCGTGATCGTGTTGGTCTGTATGAAATTCTTGTCCCCCGTGATCCGCACCTGGTCGAGCTTATTCGTACTGATGGTGGAGAGCTGAAGGGCGTTGCCGCTGCCGCCGATCCTGACGCCGTCGCTCGCGTTCCTGAAGACGGAGCAGGTGTTGATCCGGTTGCCGGTCCCCTCCTCCCAGAATCCCATCCCTGCCCCCATGGGGCCCGTCGCGCTCGAGTTGCCCGCGATGTTGCGGAAGTGGATGACGCCGGTGCTGGCGGCGGTGTCGTGGAACTGCGCCACGATGTTATCCTTCGCGTTGTTCTGCTGGACGATGGCCCCGGGGCCGTCGAAGCGGTACCCCTCGTCCTGCACGTTGCCGGTCGCGAGGTTCTCGTCGGCCTTGCAGCGCGTCACCATCACGTTGGAGCCGGGCACGTGGATCCCGACCAGCTCGTTGTCGTTGGCGATGACGCTCGTCACCTCGCCGTCCGTGGAGCCGTTCTCGACGCCGTCGCCTCCGTTGTTGTTGAGCGTCGAGGACAGGACCCGCGCGCGGGTGCTCGCCGTGTCGATGTGGATCGCGTCGCCCGTCGCGAAGAAAGCGAGGAGGCTGCTGGTCGGCGCCGTGCGGATGTTCTGGAGCGTCACGCGGTGGGCGCTCAGGACGTCGATCCCGTCCCCTCCACCCGACCCGACGAGAAAATTACTGATAGTGATGTTGTAGGCGTTGCCCATGACGGTGAAGGCCGCTCCGGCGCCCGGCTTGTTGCTCGCGTTCGAGCCGCCCGTGATCGTGAGCTTGGTGAAGGGCAGGCCGTCCCCCGTCAAGCAGGCGGAAGTGTTCCCGGCCAAATTGATCACTACGGCCTGGCTGCAAGTCCCAACCACGGAGATGGTGTCTCCCGAGCACGAGTCGTCGACGGCGGATTGAATGTCCGTGTAGGGCGCCCCCCCGCCGCAGTTCACCTGCCGACTCACCGCGCGGGCCTCCCCCGCCAGGCCTGCGAGCAGGGCGACGAGCGCGGCGAAGATCATTCCCCCCCGTAGAATCATCGAAGAACCTCTCCTGGGTAGCGTGATGGTGAGGCCGTCCCCCCTGCACGCGCGCGGACCGGGGCTACTTTCTTCAGGGGGAGAGCTGGCATCCGAGGACATCTGGGACAGGCGGAAAATCGGCTGAACCCTAGCCGCCGAGGGGAGATTTGTCAACCTGTACTCACATCTTCGAGAAGGGAAGCCCCCTGTCGCCCGGATGCTCCGCCTCGGCGTGAATCGCCGCAATGCGGGCCAGGGCTTCCGCGGAGAGGCCCGGCCTTCCCTCCCCCGCCCGCACGTTCGCCTCGGCCTGCGCCGGGGTCCTGGCGCCGGGGATCACCACCGAGACCAGGTCGCTCGAGAGCACGAACCGGAGCGCCGCTTCGGAGAGCGCGGGTGCCTCCGCGGGCACGAGGAACCGGAACCGCTCCGTCTGCTCCAGCCGCGCGACGAACTGCGCCCGCGTCCAGCGCCGGGACCGGTGGTCGTCCGGGGGAAACACGGTGCCGCGCGTCCACTTGCCCGCGAGCATCCCGAAGTCTAGCGGCGTGCGCGCCACGATCCCGATGCCCGAGGCGCGCACTTCCCCGGCGATCTCGCTCAGGAGCGAGGGGAAGTTCAGATTGCGCACGAGCTGGAGCGTGGCGGAGCCTCCCTGGGCCATCACGGCCCGGGCCTCGGGCGCGTCGCGCACGGAGACGCCGTAGAAGCGCACCTTCCCCTGTCTCACGAGGTCCTCCAGCGTCCCGAACACGCGCCCGTCACGGATCTCCTCGAGGGTCGGGTTGTGGAGCTGGTACAGATCGATGCGATCCGTGCCGAGCCGCTCCAGGCTCTTCTCGACGGCGAAGCGGAGGTAGCGGTCCGAGAAATCCTTGCGGAGCGGACCCTCGTAGAAGTTGTTCCCCACCTTCGTCGCGACGATCACGGCCTCGCGGCGCCCGGCGATGGCCTGCGCCACGAGCCGCTCGCTCCGCCCGTCGCCGTAGGTGTCGGCCGTGTCGATGAAGTTCACGCCGAGGTCCAGCGCGCGCCGGAGCGCCGTCACGCTCTCGCGGTCGTCCGTGGGGCCGAAGGCCTGTCCTCCGATCGCCCAGGCGCCGAAGCCGACCTCCGACACCCGCAGGCCCGTTCTTCCCAGCGGTCGCATTCGCATGGCGTCTCCCCCCGGCACCCGGCCTTCGCGCCCATGGAGATACGGTATACTTCCGCGCCGTCAAGCACTCCCCGCCCCGCGCGACCCCGGAGGAAGACATCGTGAAGCCAGGGGAGATCTCGCACCCGCACGCGCACGATCGGTCCCCCGCCGGCTTTCTCCTCCGATACGTGTCAGACTTTGTCGGCCCCCTCAGCGAGGGGGACCTCCGGCATCGAATCCCCCGCGGGCGGGCGCTGGACGTCGCGATGGGCGAAGGGCGGCACGCGCTCTACCTCGCGGCCCAAGGGTTCCGTGTCACGGGGATCGACCGGGACGCCGCGGCCGTCGCCCGCGCGAGGGCGAAGGCCGGCGACCGGGGACTGTCGATCGACGCCCGGGTGGCGGACCTCGAGCGGGAGGGGCGCGATCTGGTGGAGCCGGGCGCCTTCTCCCTCGTCGTGAACTTCCACTACCTGCAGCGCGATCTGATCCCGCGCCTTCGGGCCGCCCTTGCGCCGGGAGGCTGGATCCTCTTCGAGACCTTCACCTCCGATCACCCGCGCGTGAGCCGCACGGGGCGCCCGTCGAACCCCGATTTCCTGCTGCGCCGGGGCGAGCTTCGGACTTGCTTCGAGGACCTTTCGGTGGTGGAGTATGAAGAAGGGGTCTTCCCGACGCGTGACGGCGACCGGCAGGCCGTGGCGCGCCTGGCGGCCTTCAAACCCTGAATGGGAGCGCCATCGATGCAGGCACTCGTGACGGGGGGGACGGGATTCCTCGGCGGCCACCTCGTCGAGCGGCTGGTGCGCCGCGGGGACAAGGTGCGCGTGCTCGTGCGGTCCACGAGCAACCTGACGCTGCTCCGCTCGCTCGGCGTGGAGCTGGCCACGGGTGACATCACCGACGCGGCCAGCGTGAAGATCGCGGCGAGCGGCGTCGACGCGGTCTTCCACGCGGCGGCGCTGGCCTCCGACTACGGCCCGGCCGGGAAGTTCCGCAGGATGAACGTGGAAGGGACGCAGAACGTCATCGACGCCTGTCGCGACGAGCGCGTCCCGCGGCTCATCCACGTGAGCACCCAGAGCGTCGTCTTCGCCTTCGACGACCACCTCGGGACCGACGAGTCCCACCCGGTCCCGGCGCGCCACCGCGATCCCTACAGCGCCACCAAGGCCGAGGCGGAGCGGCGCGTGCTGGCCGCCCACCGGGGGGCGCTCTTCACCACGGCGATCCGGCCCCACCTCATCTGGGGGCCGCGGGACACGACCTTCCTGCCGCGGATCGAGGCACTCGCCCGCAGGAACCAGCTCATCCTCGTCGACGACGGCCGCCAGCAGGTCTCGCTCTCCTACGTGGATAACGTCGTGGACGCGCTGCTTCTGGGCGCCGAGCGGGACGGCGCCGGCGGCGAGGCCTTCTTCGTCGTGGACCGGGAGCCGGTCGGGATGCGCCGCTTCATCGCGTCGCTGTGCGAGGCCACGGGCGTCCCCGGTCCGAAGGGATCGGTCCCCTACGGGCTGGCCTTCGCGGCGGGCACGATGATCGAGGGGATCTGGAAGCTGCTGGGAAAGGAGACGCCGCCGCCGATCTCGCGATACGGGGTGGCGGTGATCGGACGGAACATGGTCTTCAAGTGGGAGAAGGCGCACCAGCTGCTGGGCTACACGCCGGCGGTCGACTTCGAGGAAGGAATTCGCCGCATCGCGGCCTGGCGGGTGGAGACGGCGAGCCGCGCCTGATTCAGATCTGGGGACCGGCTTGGGTCTCGAAGGCGGGCGTCCGGGGAAGCACCACGGTGAAGGTGGCGCCCTCTCCGGGCCGGCTCTCCACCAGCACGCACCCGCCGTGCCGGACCACGATCTCCCGGGAGATCGGTAGCCCCAGCCCGGTTCCCCGCTTCTCCCCCTTCGTCGTGACGAAGGGGCGGAAGATCTCCTCCTGCATCGCGGGCTCGATGCCGCACCCCGAGTCGCGTACCTCGAGCACCGCGCAGGGCCCGGCGACGCCCTCCGTCCCTTCCGGTGCGTAGCGCGTCGTGATCCGGAGATCACCCTCCTCCCGGACGGCGTGAATGGCGTTGGAGAGCAGGTTCACGATCACCTGCTTCACCTGCCCCTCGATGCAGCGGATCGACGGGAGCGCCGGGTCGTCCTCGCGGTGCACGCGGATGCGTCCCTTCGTGTGCCCGGAGAGCAGCAGCAGGCTCGACTTCACGCAGTCCGCCAGATCCGTGTCGCGCACCGCCTGCTCGTCGCGGCGGGAGTAGGTGCGCAGGTTGGAGAGGATCTCCGTCGCGCGTTTTCCGCCTTCCAGGAATCCCAGCACGAGGTCGTCGAGCTCCTCGAAGACCTGCTCCAGCTCGAGCTTCTCCACGAGTTGCCGAAGTGCGCCCTCCGGGGCACCCCCGGGCGTCGCCCCGTGCGCCTCCACCGACTTCACGAAGGTCTCGAGGTCGCGCACGTAGCGCTCCAGCGCCCGGGCATTGGAGGCGATGTACGTGATGGGCGTGGCCAGCTCGTGCGCGGTGCCCGCGAGCAACTCGCCGAGCGTGGCGAGCTTCTCCTGATGGATCAGCATCTCCTCCAGGCGCAGGCTCTCGGAAGCGAGCTCTTCGTTGCGTTGCGCCAGTTCGCGCTCCATGCGCCGCTGGCGCAGCAGACCCTCCACCCGCGCCCGGAACTCGGCCACGCTGAAGGGCTTGTAGAGGTACTCGTCGGCACCCCGCTGCATCCCCTCGATCTTCTCGTCCAGGCCCACCCGCGCCGTGACCAGCATGACGGGGATCCGGGCGGTGCCCTCCGATTCGCGCAGGCGCCTGCAGAGATCGAGCCCGTTCATGCCGGGCATCATCACATCGGAGACGATCAGATCGGGGCGGAGCTGGGAGGCCAAGCCCAGCGCCTGCAACCCGTCGCGCGCCGTGACGACGCGGTAGGCGCCGCCCAGCGCGTCCGCCATGAAGCGGAGCATGTCGGGGTTGTCATCGACGACGAGCAGCGTCGGGGCACCGTCGGGGGCGGCGGCCACCGCGTAGGCGGCGGGCCCGGCCGCGTCCCCCTGGTCCCCGTCGGACAGCTCGAGTCCCACCAGGACGTTCGAGACACGCTCGGGCCCCTCCCCCTCCTTCACGGGCGCTTCGGGAAGACGGACGATCGGAAGGCTCACGGTGAACGTCGATCCGCCGCCGGGGCGGCTCTCCACCTCCACCGCCCCGCCGTGCATCTCGGTGAATTCCTTCACGAGCGTGAGGCCCAGCCCGGTCCCGCCGTAGCGGCGGCGCAAGGAGCCGTCCGCCTGGGAGAAGCGCTCGAACAGGCGCGGGACGAACTCCGGTGCGATGCCGATCCCGGTGTCCGATACGTGAATCCGGATCGAGGCGCCCGTCTCCTCCGCGGTGAGGAGCACGCTCCCGCCGGCCGCCGTGAACTTGATCGCGTTGGAAAGCAGGTTGAGGACAATCTTCTCGAGCTTCTCCGGGTCCACCGCGGTGACCGGCAGGCCGCGATCGATCCGCCAGCCGAGCGAGATGCGCTTGCGCCGCGCGAGGGGGAGACTCGCCCGCATGAGGTTCTCCAGGAACAACCCGAGGTCCGTGTTCTCCCGCTGCAGCGGCGCGCGCCGGGCGTCGATCTTCACGACGTCGAGCAGGTGGTTGATCTGGCGGAGGAGCCGGAGCCCGTTGTCGTACATCGTGGCGAGATACTCCCTCTGGGACTCCGGTACCGGGCCCCGCTCGCCGTTTATCATCGCCTCGAGCGGCGCCAGCAGCAGCGTGAGCGGCGTCCGGAGCTCGTGGCTCACGTTGGAGAAGAACTGCGACTTTGCCTCGGCCAGCTCCTTGAGCTGATCGTAGGCGTCCTTGAGCTCATGCCGCGAGAGGAACTCCAGGATCCGGATCCGCTCTCCCAGCCCGCCGCTCACCGTGCTGATGATCACCCCGGACACGAGGAACGCGTTCCGGATCATGAAGAACGTGAGGTCGTCGATCGCGCGGCCGAACAGGGCGGGGACGAGGTACGTGAGATAGAAGACGCCCGAGAGCGTGAAGGCTTCCCTCTGCGTCACGGGGAAGAGGATGTTCATCCCGAACATCAGGAGCAGGAAACCCACCCAGTAGTCGCTGTGATAGGTCCCCGTTCCGTTGATCACGCAGGAGAGCATCACGCCCGTCGCCATGAGACAGGCGCGCTTCCAGCGCGGGGAGCTGCGGAGGTCGACCCGGAAGTAGGCAAGGACGAGGACGGCGTCGAGCGCCAGCCGGACGAGCAGGAACCATTGGAAGCGATCCCGGTAGGCGACGTAGTCGACGA
>JBGPLH010000067.1:0-12279 GCA_041486365.1 Thermodesulfobacteriota bacterium
CACTACGGCCCCTGGAAGTCGGAGCTTGCCGGGAGGGATCTCCCCTGGGGGATGTTCGGCGAGAACCTGACGACGGAAGGGCTCTCGGAGGAAGAGGTGCGCGTGGGCGATCGCTTCCGCGTCGGCTCGGCGATCCTCAGGATCACGGAGCCCCGCGTGCCCTGCGCCAAGCTCGCGCTGCGTTTCGAGCGGGAGGACATCCTGAAGCGCTTCTTGCAGAGTGGGCGCACGGGGTTCTACTTCGCGGTGGAGGAGGAGGGGGAGGCCTCCGCGGGAGACAGGATCGAGTCGCTCGCGCGGGATCCCCGGGGCGTCACGATCGCCGAGCTCGTCCAGCTGTACCGGAGCAAGGTTCCAGATCCGGAGTTGATGCGGCTCGCCGTGGAGTCCCCGGGGCTTTCGGAACCCTGGCGGGCGGGCTTCCGGAAACGGCTTGAAGCTCTGGAATCGCGCTCCGGCGGGGAACAGGGAGGACGCCATGATCCAGGTGCGTGAAAGTGACAAACGTGGCCGCACGCAGCTCGAGTGGCTCGACAGCCGCCACACCTTCTCCTTCGGCGAGTACCACGATCCCGCGCACATGGGCTTCCGCAGCCTCCGCGTGATCAACGAGGACCGCGTGCATCCCGGCGAGGGCTTCGGCACGCACGGGCACGCCGACATGGAGATCGTGTCCTACGTGCTCGAGGGAGCCCTCCAACACCGGGACAGCCTGGGGAACGGCTCGATCATCCGTCCGGGCGACGTCCAGCGGATGAGCGCGGGGACCGGCGTGACGCATAGCGAGTACAACCCGTCGCGGGAGGAGGGGACGCACTTCCTCCAGATCTGGATCGTCCCCGGCCGGCGCGGGATGGCGCCGGGCTACGAGCAGAAGGCCTTTCCGCAGGAAGAGATGACCGGGAAGTGGCGGGTGGTCGGATCGCCGGACGGTCGCGAGGGCTCGGTCACCATCCACCAGGATGTCGGGATGCTCGCGGCGGTCCTCTCGTCGGGAGACGCGATCCCCTACGGGATCTCGCCGGGACGTCACGCATGGATCCAGGTCGCGCGGGGCGCGATCGCCGTGAACGGCATCCCGCTCCGGGCCGGAGACGGCGCCGCTATCAGCGACGAGGGTGCGATCGAGGTGCGGGCCGAGGAGCCGTCGGAGGTGCTGCTGTTCGATCTCGCGTGATCGAACCGCCCCCACGCGGCTAGACGTCGAGCCTGACCTCGGTGATTCCCAGCGCGAACTTTCGAAAGGTCGAGGCGAGAAGCCGCTGCGGGAGGCCCGTGCGGGCTAGGATCGGTAGCAACCCGCCTCCCAGAAGCCGACCCCACCACGTCTGGCCGAAGATCACCCGCGGCGGGATCTGCTGGAGCCGCTGGATCGCGCTCACCTCCGGAAGCCGCTCGTCCTGGGCCCGGCGCGCCGCCGCGTCGATCTCCTCCGGCGATCCGCCGCGCGCAAGCACCGGGACGAGCTGGTTCGCGGCCACGAGCGCGTCGCGCAGCGCGATGTTGAGCCCCTGCCCACCCACCGGCGACATCGGGTGCGCGGCGTCGCCCAGCAGCAGGAGGCCGGGCGCGGTCCAGCGCACGAGGCTGTCGCACACCACGTCGAGCAGGAAAGGTTGCGTGACCTCGGCGCGCCGGGCGCGCAGGTGCTCGCCGAGATCGGGCGAGACGTGCGCGGCCATCTCGGCGATCCACTCGTCGATCCCCCGGCGGCGAATCTCCCCGAACGATCCTTTCTCGATGATCCAGGCGATCTGCAGCCGCCCATCGTAGGTGGGGAATGCGAGCGCGAGGTGGCCGCGGCCGAGGTAGCCGCGGGCCGTGCCGGCCTCCCGCATGAACTCGGGGAGGGGCACCTTTGCCCAGACGACGTCGAAGGCCTGCGGCGAGCGCTCCTCGTGCAGTCCGGCGCGCCGGCGCAGGACCGACGCCCGGCCGTCCCCGCCGATCACGAAGTCCCCGCCGAACTCCCGCGGGCCACCGGCCCCGTCCCCGCGCACGCCCGTGACCCGGCCTTCGCGCCAGATCAGGTCGCGCACCGTCACCCCGCGCTCCAGGCGAAAGGATGCGTGGTGCGCCGCCTGCGCGGCGAGCATCTCGAGCATGGCGGGCTGTGAGACGATCCGCGGGCCGAAGGTGCCGATCTGTTCCGGAGTGAGGACGAGGCGGAAGAGGTGGCGCGCGCCGCGGTAGAGGTCCACGGCGCCCACGCGCGCCTGCGGAAGCTTGTCGAGCGCAGGCTCGAGCCCCATCCGGCGGAACGCGTCCACGCCGCTGGGCATGAGGACCTCGCCCCGGAACTCGCGCTCGAAGTCGGTTTGCCGCTCGAGGAGCGTGACGCCGATCCCCCGGCGCGCCATCAGGAACGCGAGCGCCGCGCCTGCCGGGCCGGCGCCGACGATGACCACGTGCGCCATGGGGCCTCCCTATGCGATCGCGCAGGGGCAGCGGGGACTCACCCCAGCAACGCTTGCGCCAGTTCGCGCCAATGCCTGAGCGGCAGGGCGCGCGGGTCGGCGTCGAGCACCTGCACGCAGACGTGATCGGCTCCCGCGTCGTGGTGCTCCCGAACTCGCCTCAAGATGGCGTCGTTCTTGCCCCAGGCCACGATGGCGTCCACAAGCCGGTCGCTCCCGCCCCGGCCGATGTCCTCGTCGGTGAACCCCAGCCGCTTCAGGTTGTTCACGTAGTTGGGCAGGGCGAGGTAGGTCGCCATGTGCTCGCGGGCGACGGTGCGCGCCACGGACGGATCGGTCTCGAGCACCACCGCCTGCTCGACCGCCAGCAGCGGTCCCTTGCCAAGCGTCTTTCGCGCGCCCAGCGTGTGCTCCACGGGGACGAAATAAGGATGCGCGCCGGCGGCGCGCTCGGCCGCGAGCGTCAGCATCTTCGGCCCGAGCGCCGCGAGCACGCGCACCGGCTCGGCGGACGGCCCCTGCGCCATGAACGGCGCGGCGTCCATCGCGTCAAGATACGCGCGCATGGTGGCGACGGGCTTGCCGTAGGAATGGCCCCGCACGTACTCCACCATGGGCGCGTGGCTCACCCCCATGCCGAGCAGGAACCGGCCCGGGAACGCCTCCGTGAGCGTCCGGTGCCCGGAGGCCATAGCGAGCGCGTCGCGGGCGTAGATGCTCGCGATGCCGGTGGCGATCGCGATGCGGCGCGTCCCCGAGAGCAGCAGCGAGGCATTGGTGAACGCCTCCCGCCCGATCACCTCCGGCACCCAGATTGCCCCGTAGCCCAGCTCCTCCAGCTCCGCGGCCGCCTCCTGCGCGCGGCGCATGGGCTGCTGATCGAGCTGAAAGGTCCAGATTCCCACCCGTCCGATGTCAATCATGCCGGTTTCTCCTTCAGAACCCGATTCGCGCCGAGGCGCGGGCGCCGGTCATGCAAGGATCCTCGCGGCCGGAGAGGGGAGGGGTTGGGAGGGCGAGGCTCCTGCCGAGCCTGAGTGGCGCCACCTTCACGTCGACCCCGGCGTCCGCCCCAGGGTCTCGGTCTCCAGGACGTCGCCCGCCCATTTCACGGCCATCGCACGCATCCGCGTCTTCGATTGCCCGTAGGCATTCTGATCCAGCGCGCCAAGCTGGGCCGCCGCGGCGCACGCGTCGTCGATCACCCGCTCGGCGGGCCGACAGACGCCGTGGACGAGGCCCTTCTCCAGCGCCTCCTCCGGCGAGTAGGGCCGGGCGTGGAGGATCGCCTCGGTGTGCCAGCGATGGGGGACCGCCGCCTGGGCGATGGTGATCGCCCAGGTCGGGAGGATGAGGCCGATCGCGGTCTCGTTCAGGTGAAGCCGGAAGGGGCCCTCCGCCATGTGCCGCAGGTCGCATGCGAAGGCGAGCATCGCGCCGCCGGCCACCGCATGGCCCGTGATCGCGGCTACCGTCGGGATCGGGAAGGTGAAGACGCGCAGCATCGTGCGCCCGAAGACGGTGAGCGTCGTGCGCAGATCCTCGGCGGAGAGCGTGGGCAGCACCTTGAGATTGAGCCCCGCGGAGAACATCCCGGCTCGCCCCGCGATCACGACGGCGCCGGGCTTGTCCTTCTCGGCCTGGTCCAGCGTGCGGTTCAGCGCTTCGAACCAGGGGAGGAACATGGCGTTGGCCTTGCCGTCGTCGAGCCGGATGCGGGCGATGTTGTCGTCGAGGGCGTAGGTGATCGGATCCATCGGGTCGGTCTCCCGGTGTGCAAGGATGGGTTCGAGAGCAGCGCGTCGCGGGGGACGGATTGTACCCGTTCCGGCAGGATTTCACAGGGGACGGGGTTGAGTGCGGGCGGGGCCGCCGCTACTCTGACTGCGCCCATGCGTTGTAAAAGTCGGCCCTCGCTACGTTATCGGAGTTGGCCCTCGCGGCGTTTTCTAAGTCAGCCCTCGCTTCGCTCGGGACCTCCGGCGGGATCTCCGGAGGGCGAAAGGAGAAGGACCCATGCCTCCCAAACACGTCGGCTTCATCGGACTCGGCCGGATGGGGCGTCCCATGGCGGAGAGAGTGCTCCGCGCGGGCTTCCCGCTCACGGTGTGGAACCGCGACGCGGCGAAGACGGCGCCGCTCGTCGCGCTGGGCGCCCGCAAGGCGGATCACCCGGCGGATCTGGCCGGGCACTGCGACGCGATCATCACGATGGTCTCCGACACCCCCGACGTGGAGCAGGCGATCCTGGAAGGGGAGGGGATCCTGGAGGGCGCGAAGCGATCGGGCCGCTCGGGTTTCACCGTGATCGACATGAGCACGATCCTTCCGACCGGAAGCGAGGCGATCGCGGAGATCCTGGGCGCCCGGGGGATCGACTTCCTCGACGCGCCGGTCTCGGGCGGCGTCGTGGGCGCGGAGGCGGGAACGCTCGCGATCATGGCGGGCGGCCGGCGCGAGGTCTTCGAGCGCAACCTCGACGTGCTCTCCGCCATGGGGAAGAAGATCGTCCACATGGGGGCCGTGGGATCCGGCGAGCGGATGAAGCTCGTGAACAACCTGGTCTGCGCGGTGACGATGCAGGCCCTGTGCGAGGGGCTCGTGATGGGCCGCCGCGCGGGGCTCGATCCGGCGAGCGTGCTGGAGGTGCTGAACGCGGGAGCGGCGGGCTGCCGCAATATCGATCTCTACGGCGAGATGCTCGTCTCCGGCCGGCACGAGCAGGCGCGGTTCTCGCTGGCGCTCATGCACAAGGACCTGGGACTCGCGCTGGAGACGGCGCAGGCGCTGCGGACGCCGCTCCCGGCCACGGCGCTGGCGCGCGAGGTGCTGAACGCCGCGCGGGGGATGGGACTCGACGAGCACAACTACTCGGTGATCATCCGGGTGATGGAGCAGGTCGCGGGCGTGCGCGTGGGCGAGTCGGGGCCGGGGGACGCGCTCACCTGATCACGTTCGGGTCCGGGCGCGCCTGGCGAGGACGATGGCGCCGGCGGCGATCAGAAGAAGCGTGAGACAAACGAGCCCCCGGCTCGAGGCGGCGGGTATGGACTGCGCGCACTCGTCGGGCACGCCGTCGTGGTTCGCGTCGGCGCTCACGCCGGAGCGGACGTCGCAGGCGTCGTCGCTTCCGTTCTGGTTGCAGTCCTGGGCCGGGCCCGCCGTGTTCGGCACGATCTTGAAGACCTCCCCACCGACCAGATCGCAGAGATAGATCTCCCCGAAGGCGTCCGTCCCGAAAGAAGATATGGTCTGGATGCTCAATCCTCCGCCCGGCGCCAGCTCGGACGTGCGTTCCTGGAAGTCCTGCTTCACGCCGCCCACGACGCGGAAGCTCCAGATCCGGTTGCTCCCCTCGTCGGCGAAGAAGTAGGTCGACGCGAGATCGGCGATCGCGCAGCCGCGATAGACCTCGCCTCCGGTGACCACGTTCCCCAGCGCGTGGCTGTACTCGTGGATCGGCCCCTTGAGGCCCATCGCCCCGCAGGTGCAGCCCGCGGTGCCGCAGCCGCTGCTCGTGCTGCTGCAGTCCGATCCCTCCATGCAGTCCCAGCCGTAGTTCTCTCCGCCCGTGCTCGACGCGGGCTGGTAGTCGATCTCCTCCACCGCGTTCTGGCCCACGTCGCCGATGTAGAAGTCGCCCGTGGCGCTGTCGAAGGCGCAGCGGAAGGGGTTGCGCAGCCCGTAGGCCCAGATCTCGTCGTCACCCGTGACGCCCACGAAGGGGTTCGAGGGCGGAATACCGTAGGGGCTGCCGCTGTCCACGTCGATGCGGAGGATCTTGCCGAGAAGCTCATTCGTGATGTCCTGGGCGCGCTGCCCGGGATCGCAGAAGCTCCCGCCGTCTCCCGTCGCGATGTAGAGGTAGCCGTCGTTCGGGCCGAAACCGATCCACCCTCCGTTGTGGTTCGCGAAGGGCTGGCCGATGGTGAGCAGGATGGAGGCCGATCCGGAGTTCGCGACGTTTGAGGTCGCGGGGCTTCCCGTCACCTGGTAGCGCGCGACGACCGTGTCCCCGGACGTGTTCGTGTAATTCACGTAGAAGAAGCCGTTGGAGGCGTAGTTCGGATGGAAGGCGAGGCCCAGCAGGCCGCGCTCCCCGCCCGTGCTGATGATGCCGCTCAGGTTCAGGTAGGGCGTGCCCAGCACCGTGAGGGCCGGGAGGGTCATGATCTTGATCTGGCCGCCCAGCTCGACGATGAAGAGGCGGCTGAAATCCCCCGGGACGTGCGTGACGAAGACGGGCTGCGAGAGCGCACTGGCGACGCGGATCGTCTTCAGGGGCGTCACCGCGTTCGCGGTGAGGGGGAGAAGAATCAAGGCCGCCGCGGCCAGGAGGCCGAGGATCGCGCGGGATGTTTTCATGGGCTCGTCCGTGGTTCGAACCGGGGGTTCCCGCATCCTACACCAGACGGCACCCCGGGGTGAGGGACTCCGCAAGGGAAATCGCGGCCTCCGGAAACCGGCCGGGGGCACGGATCAGCGCTCGGCCTTCCCCTTTCCCCCCAGCGAGCGCGCGACATGCGCCTCCCGCGCCTTGAACGACTCCGGATCGAAGGCGGTTGAGAGCAGCGCGTCGCCGTCGGCGAACGACGTGATCCCGGCGGACATCGCGCGGGTGACGGCGTTCGTGTGCTCCTTGGTGATCGTGATGGGCACCGCGGGCTTCGCGGCGATCTCCGCGGCCAGGGCCTCGGCCTCCGCGTCCAGCCGAGCGGCGGGCACGACGCGGTTCACGAACCCCATGGCCTGGGCCTCCCGCGGCGTGAAGGGGCGGCAGGTCATCACCAGCTCCTTCGTCATCGCGGGGCCGATCTCGCGCACGAGCCGCGGGATGCCGCCCCAGGCGAGCGGGATGCCCAGATCTATCTCCGGGATCGAGAGCACCGCGTCCTCCGCCGCCACGCGGAGATCGCAGGCCGCCATGATCACGATGCCGCCGCCCACGGCATGGCCCTGCACCTTGGCGATGGTCACCGCGCGCATCTGCTCGATCGCGTCGGCCATCCGGAGTCCGAGCTGCCCCACCTCCCGCCGCTCGCCCCAGGACTTCCCCGATGCCGGCGCCGCGTCGGCGATGGACGGATCCCGCAGATCCGCCCCCGCGCAGAAGGCGCGCCCCGCGCCTCCCAGGATCACGACGCGCAGGTCGGGGCGCTCGTCGAACCAGCGCGCCGCCGCGGCCAGCTCTCGCAGCGTCGCCGCGCCCAGCGCGTTCAGCCGCTCGGGGCGATTGAGGGTGAGCCGGCCGATGGGGCCTTCGGCCGAGACGATCAGCGTTTCGAAGGGCATCGCGATCTCCGGAAGAAGAGGGTGCGCGCGAAGGGTATCCCATCGCGCCCCGGGCGTTCAAGCCGCCCCGGCGCGTCGCATCGCCCCGGAATCCCGGCTATACTTCGCGCGGGGCGGAGAGCTTTCAACGATCGACGGGAGACCCGATGCCTGAGACCTTGACCCATGCCGAGCCCTCCGAGGACCTCGACCTCTACCTCGAGTCGACCTGGTTCCTCGACAGCGACTCGCCCGAGGTGTCCTCCTTCTCCGCGCGCACCATCGGCGACGCGGTATCGGACATCGACAGGGCCGTGCGGCTCTACTACGCGATCCGCGACGGCATCCGGTACAACCCCTACGCGATGTCGCGGGAGCGGGCGGACTTCCGCGCGAGCGCCATCGCCGGGGCCGAGTCGGCGTTCTGCGTCCCCAAGGCGATCCTGCTCGCCGCGACCGGACGCGCGGCCGGCATCCCGAGCCGGCTTGGCTTCGCCGATGTGCGCAACCATCTCGCCAGCGCTCAGCTCCTGGAGAGGATGGGGACCGATATCTTCGCCTTCCACGGCTACACCGAGTTCTTCCTCGAGGGGAAATGGGTGAAGGCCACGCCGGCGTTCAACGTGGAGCTGTGCACGCGCTTCGGCGTGTTGCCGCTCGAGTTCGACGGTCGGACGGATTCGATCTTCCACCCCCACGACGCGGGGGGGCGCCGTCACATGGAGTACGTCCGCGACCGGGGCGCCCACGCCGACTTCCCCTTCGAGGAGATGATCCGCGTGTTCCGCGAAACCTACCCGCGCTTCGCCCCCTCCGACCAGACGGGCGACGCGCCGCCGCGCGACGAGATGTTCAACCCGGAGTGAGGCCGCCATGGCCGACAAGCCCTTCGAGAGTCGCGGCATGCGATTCCTCCTGGAAGTGCGCAACTGGGAGGCGTCGCGGATCGTCGAGCTCGAGTCCTACGGAAACCCTCACCTCGACAAGAAGACGCGGGCGCTGATCGAGCTGGTGCTCCACACGATCCGGCCGAGCGGGCGCGGCCTCCGGCGCGCGCTCACGAAGGCCGCGGGGGGCGGCGCGTCGCGCGACGAGGTGATCGACGCGATCCTCGCGGCGCAGCCGGTGGCGGGGACGGAGAACGTCGCCCAGGCAATCGAGTGCATGCTCGACTGGGAAGAGGAGCGTGAGGGCGCGAAGCCGGCGAGGGGGGACGGAGACGGATTCCGCCAGGCGGCGAAGCTCGCGGAGCTTGAGTTGCGGGTGCCGAAGATCGTCCGCATCGGGGACCGCAGCGTCGCCCTGATCCGGCTCGATGCCGATCGCGTGATCGCCCTCTCCAACATCTGCCCCCATTCGGGCGGCCCGCTCGGTCTCGGCAGGCTCGAGGGCGACATCCTCACCTGCCCCTGGCACGAATGGCGCTTCGAGGTCACGAGCGGGGAGTGCCTGAACCGCCCCGGGAAGTACGCGGAGGTGTTCGAGGTGAAGGTCGAAGGGGACGAGGTCCGGGTGAAGCTATGATCGACACCCGCCGCATCCGCGCCGTGTTCTTCGACGCCGCCGGCACGCTCTTCGACGTGCGGGGCGGGAGCGTCGGGACGATCTACGCGGAGGCGATGGAGCGGCACGGCGCGTCGCTTCCGCCCGGCGTGATCCAGGAACGCTTCCGCGAGGCTTTCTCCCTCGCGCCGCCGCTTGCCTTCCCCGGCGCCCACCCGCGCGACCTGCCCCTCCTCGAGCGCGCCTGGTGGCGGGACCTGGTTGCCGAGGTCATGGGTCCGGCGGGGCCCTTCGAGCGCTTCGATCAGTGCTTCGCGGAGCTCTTCGAGCTGTTCCGGACCGCGCGCGGCTGGGAGCTGGACCCGCAGGCGCGCCGCGTGCTGGACGTCCTGGCGGCGGAAGGGCAGGTCCTTGGCGTCATCACGAACTTCGACTCCCGCGTGCGCGACGTGCTGCGCCACCTCGGCATCGCGCCCTACTTCCGGAGCGTGATCCTGGCGAGCGAGGAGGGCTTCGCGAAGCCCCACCCAGGTCTCTTCCGCGCCGCCATGCGGCGCCTGCATCTGGAGGAGGGCTGCGCGATCTACGTGGGCGACGATCCGGAGAACGACGTGGAGGGCGCGCGCGCGGCGGGGATGATCCCTGTTCTCATCGATCCGCGGGGCGGTCCCTTCCCGCCGGGGTCGTTGCGGATCGGGTCGCTGGGCGATCTGCTCGGATGGCTCCTCGGATCGCGTGGCGAAGCGCTCGGGGAAGACCGGCCGTGACGGCGCCCCTTCTCGTCGCGCCGGGCTGGGAATCGGTCCCCGGCCTCATGCACGCCTTTCTCGGACGCCCCGGTCTGCCTCCGCCCGACGCCTCCGCCGAGATCCCCAAAGACCCGTTCTGCGACATGAAGAAATCGCTGGGCCTCGCCGGCCACAGGATCACGACGCTCCGCCAGGTTCACGGCGACGCGATCCTCGACGTGGCGGAGCCCGTGAAGAGCGCGGGGGACGGCGACGCCATGGCGACCGACCGGGCGGGCGTGCTGCTCGCGATTCTCACGGCCGACTGCGTGCCCGTGCTGCTCGTGGATCCGCGCCGTCGCGTCTGCGCGGCGGTCCACGCCGGATGGCGTGGAACCGCGGCGAAGATCGCTGGGAGATCCGTCGCGCATCTGTCGGTGCGCTACGGCTGCGACTCGGCCGATCTGCTCGCGGCCATCGGCCCGGCCATCGGACCCTGCTGCTTCGAGGTGGGATCGGAAGTGGTCGCGAGCTTCCGCGACGCCTGGGAGGACGAGCTCGACCCCTTCCTCGAAGCGCGCGGGGAGAAGGGGATGCTCGACCTGCGCGGCTTGAACCGGCTGTCGCTGCTCGAAACGGGTATTCCGGAGGATCGGATCGCCGTTGTGGGGCCCTGCGTGGCATGCCAGAATGCCGATTTCCATTCCTACCGACGCGAGGGCGAGAGGGCGGGCAGGCAGGTGAGCCTCGTCGGATTCCTCTCCTGATCCCGACTCCAGGAACCAGCGACCGTCTCCATTCACCGCGATGACGGCCCGACCGTCCTTGCCCCGGCCCGCCTCCTCACGATCACCACCAGCCCGCCCGCCGCCATGACCGCCGCCATCCCCGCAGCCGCCCAGGGCGAGAGCATCGGCACCGAATCCGAGAGCGCCAGGCGCAGGTCCTGGCCCGCGTCGATCGTCGAGCCCGGGATGGCCGGGAGGCCGAGCAGGCCGAGCGAGAGGTTGCCGCCGTCGCCGTTGCGGATGGGCGGGAGGATCGCGTTGTAGTCGGGGCGCCCGCTGCCGGGGTCCTGGCGGGTGAGAGGATTGAGGGCGTAGAGGTCCGCGCCCTGCGCGACGCCTGCCCCCCAGACGAGGAAGGGGATCCGGTAGTTCAGCACGTTCGTCGCGTCGGAATGATCGGTGCCGGTCCCGCCGTGATCCGTCGAGAGGATGATGACCGTGTGGCCGTCGAGCACCGGGTCGTTCTCCACGAGATTGAAGACCGCGCCGAGGTAGCCGTTCACGTTCAGCACCGCGTTGTTCCACGTCGAGGATCCCCACCCCGTCGCATGCCCCGCCGAGTCCGGATCCACGTAGTGCACGAAGGAATACCGGAAGTGGCTCGATCCCATGGCGGTGACGAAGGCCGCGTTCATGTTGGCGGCGGTCGCGGGAGAGCCCGTGGACATCTGCACGTAGGTGTCGATCTTGTCCCGCCCGTTGTCGGGACCCGTCGTGTCCGACGCGCCGTTGGTCCCGTCGTAGGAGTGGTCGTAGAGCACGAACTTGGTCTTGCTCGCATAGTGGGACGTCGACAGGCCGTTGTCGTGCGCCACGTCGAAGACACTCGCCTTGTAGGGGATGTTCAGGTTGCCCGTGTTGTGGAGCGTCTCGGTGGGCCCGGGGTCGGTGTTCGAGGTGTATCCGTGGTGCACCGTGTTGGGCTGCCCCGAGGGCTGGAGCACCGGGCGTCCCGTGATCATGCACGTGTGGTTGGGCAGCGTGATCGTGTGGGTGTAGTCCGTGCGCGCGTTGAAGGTCGTCGCGCCCTCGTCGACGAAGCGCTTGAAGTTGCCGTAGTGCGACGGATCGGTCGCGATGAGGTTCTGCAGGAGGTCCGCACGCAGGCCGTCCACGCTGATGTGGATCACGTACTGCACCGCGCCCGCGCCCGCCGCGAGCGGAAGGAGCAGGACGAGCAGGACGCCGAGCAGGAGAGCGAGGGAGGAAGCGTGCCTTGATCTCGTCATGCGGCGACTCCAGGGAGGAAGTCCCTCGGGGGCCGGCCCGTCGACGGGCCCGCGCCCTCCGGAAGACTAGCCTTCTCCGAAGGCCGCACGCAACCGGCGGTGGCGGTGCCGGAATGTGCCGCGGAGGATGGGGAGAAAGAGCCAGCGGAGCCCGGGAATGCGCGGCTCGAACTGGATCCGGTCGATCACGCGGCAGCCGCCATCCACGGGCTCGATCCGCCGTTCGTGGACCCAGCGTCGCTGGCTGAGCATGGTCGAGACCTCGCGGAACCCGCGGCCCGGCTCGATGCGCTCGAAGCCGATGTCGTCGTAGTCGACGGGCAAGAGGCCGAAGAGAAAGACC
>JBGPLH010000068.1:0-12125 GCA_041486365.1 Thermodesulfobacteriota bacterium
CGAGTTCGTGCCGCCGAGCACCGCGGCGAGGGCCTGCAGCGCCGTGCGCACGACGTTGTTGTAGGGCTGCTGCGCGGTGAGACTCGCGCCGGCCGTCTGGGCGTGCGTGCGGAGGGTCCAGCTCTCGGGCTTTTTCGCGTGGAAGCGCTCCCGCATGATCCGGGCCCACATGCGCCGCGCGGCGCGGTACTTGGCGATCTCCTCGAAGAGGTCGTTGTGGGCGTTGAAGAAGAAGGAGAGCCGCGGGGCGAACTCGTCCGCGTCGAGCCCCGCGTCGATCCCCGCCTGGACGTAGGCGATCCCGTCGGCCAGCGTGAAGGCCAGCTCCTGGACGGCGGTGCTCCCCGCCTCGCGGATGTGGTAGCCGCTGATCGAGATCGTGTTCCAGCGGGGGACCTCCTTCGAGGCCCACGCGAGGAGATCCGTGATCAGCCGCATGCTCGGCCGGGGCGGGCAGATCCACTCCTTCTGGGCGATGTACTCCTTCAGGATGTCGTTCTGGATCGTGCCGCCGAGCTTTTTCGGGTCGATCCCCCGCTCGACGGCCACCGCGACGTAGAGCGCCAGCAGGATCGGCGCAGGCGAATTGATCGTCATCGAGGTAGTGACCCGGTCGAGCGGGATCCCGTCGAAGAGGATGGCCATGTCCTCGATCGTGTCCACCGCCACGCCCTCCCTGCCGACCTCACCCCGGGAGCGCGGATGGTCCGAGTCGTAGCCCATGAGGGTGGGCATGTCGAAGGCGGTGGACAGACCCATCTGGCCGTTGGACAGGAGATAGTGGAAGCGGGCGTTGGTGTCGCGAGCGCTGCCGAAGCCCGCGAACTGCCGCATGGTCCAGGGGCGGCCGCGGTACATCGAGGGATAGACGCCGCGGGTGTAGGGAGGCTCGCCGGGGAAGCCGAGCATCTCGAGGTAGGATTTCCCCCGGCCATCCAGCGGCGTGGCGATTCGCGGGACTTCGGCGTCCGAGACCGTGCTGAAGCGCTTCTCGCGCTCGGGAGTCTTCGCCAGCGCGGGCTCGAGGACCTCCTTCTGCCAGCGCTCGAAGGCACGGGCGAGGTCCTCCGCGGTCCCCTCCGCGGCGGATGCGGCCTTCGCCTTCGGCTTGTCGGACATGACACACCCGGTGACGGGGGATTAAATCCCTCCAAAATTCCGCCGATTATAGGAACGGGGGGATCACCTGTCAACGAAGCGGCCGTACCCCGCGCGCGACTCACCCGCGCGGCGGGCCCGACCTCGCCCTGTTTCAGCCACCCTCTTCGCAAGGAGCACCATCCCATGATCCGGATCAATGCGCGGACCCTTCTCATCCTCGGGGCAGCCCTGACGGCGCTGCCCGCGCCCGGCGCTTCGGCCGCTGGAGGAGTCGTCACCCTCAGCTCCTGCTCCACGATCAGCAAGTCCGGCGCCTACGTGCTCGGCCAGAACCTGACCCGCACCGGCGACTGCTTCAAGGTCCAGGCCAAGTTCGTGACCTTCGACCTGAACGGGCTCACCCTGAGCGGCAACGGCTCGGGCTCGGCCATCACGGACAACGGCAGCGCGCAGCAGGCGATCCTCGTCCGCAACGGCGTGATCTCGAACTTCGCCGCGGGGGTCAACCTCGCCGCCACCACGTCCGCGCGCGTGGAGAACCTGCGGCTCATCGGAAACGTGGGAACGGGCGCTACCGTGGGCACGGGGGGCCTGGTCAAGGACTGCACGGTCACGGGCGGAACGGACGGAATCCTGGCGGGTGCGGGAAGCGCTGTCACGGGCAACAACGTGATCGGCGCCGCGGAGGCGGGGATCATGGCGGCGTGCCCGAGCACCCTGCTCGGAAACACGGCGACCGGCAGCCCGGGCGGGTGCACGGCGGGGGTGAACTGCGCGAACATCGTGACGACGGGATCGGACTGCACGATCGAGGAGAACACCGCGCCCTGACCAGGGGCGTGGCGGGAGGACGACGCTCACACGGGATGCACCGCGTGCTTGCGCTCCGGGCGTGGCGGCGTCTTGTTCGCGTAGAGCGCCAGGCGGCGGGCCAGCTCGTCGCGGAGCGCGTGGCCCGGCAGGACGGCGTCGACGATGAGCTCGGAGGCGAGCCGCGAGATGTCGATGTCCTTCCGGAACGCCTCGCGCCTGTCCTGCACGAACTTCTCGCGCTCGGACTCGGGCAGCTCGGCGATCTTGTTGGCGTACACGGCGTTCACGGCGGCCTCGGGCCCCATCACCGCGATCATGGCCGTGGGCAGCGCGAGCGTGGCGTCCGGCTCGAAGCCCGGACCCGACATCGCATAGAGCCCCGCGCCGTAGGCCTTGCGCAGGATCACGCTGATCCGCGGCACCGTCGACTCCGAGATGCTCGCGATCATCTTCGCGCCGTGGCGGATGATCCCGGCGCGCTCGACCCGGGTGCCGATCATGAAGCCCGGAACGTCGGCGAGGAAGACGAGGGGGATGTTGAACGCGTCGCACAGGCAAATGAATCGCGCCGCCTTGTCCGCCGAGTCGACGAAGAGCACACCTCCCTTCACCTTGGGCTGGCTGGCCACGATGCCAACCGGGCGACCTTCGATGCGCGCCAGACCCGTGAGCAGCTCCCCCGCGAACAGCGCCTTGATCTCCACCCAGGAGGCGTCGTCGATCAGGCGCGCGAGAAGGCGCTGCATGTCGAAGGGGACGTTCTGGTTGCGGGGGATGATCTCCTCGAGATCGCGCTTCGGATCGCCGGGCGCCGCGGGCTGGGCGAGCGGCGCGCTCTCGCCGCAGTGGGACGGGAGGTACGAGAGGTAACGCCGGCAGAAGTCGATGGCGTCTTCCTCCGTCGGAACCAGCACGTCGCCGCAGCCGCTCACGCTGCAGTGCATTCGAGCCCCGCCCATCTCCTCGAGCGTGACCTTCTCGCCGATCACCATCTCGGCCATGCGCGGGGAGCCGAGATACATGCTCGCGTTCCCCTCGACCATCACCACGATGTCGCAGAAGGACGGGATGTAGGCGCCGCCCGCCGCGCTGGGGCCGAAGAGCAGGCACACCTGCGGCACGACGCCCGAGAGCCTGGTCTGGTTGAAGAAGATCTTCCCCGCACCGCGCCGGGCGGGGAACATCTCGATCTGGTCGGTGATGCGCGCGCCCGCGGAGTCCACGAGGTACAGCATCGGGACGCGAAGCCTGTACGCCGTCTCCTGGATGCGGATGATCTTCTCCACCGTCCGCCGACCCCAGGAGCCGGCCTTCACGGTGGAGTCGTTGGCCATGACGGCGACCGCCCGCCCGTCGATCTTCCCGAGGACGGTCACCACGCCGTCGGCCGGGAGATCGGGGCTCGTCACGTTGGCGAGCAGCCCGTCTTCGACGATATCGAACCCGAGATCGAGGAGCCTCGCCAGGCGATCGCGGACGAAGAGCTTCCCCTCGGCCTTCGCCTTGTCGTGGTACTTCGGCATCCCGCCTTGCTTGATCCGGGCGATATGCTTTTCCAGCTCCGCGTCGTCGCGCATGATCTACTCTTGCCCACCTGAAGTACTCTTGTCTCTCTTCACTTTCGCTTTCAGATCCAAGATCTCCTTGGTGCGCTCCGCCTTTACCACGGGCAGTACGTACACATCCTGAAGGATCGCCTTCAGGGTCTCGATAAGTAGAATGATGGTTGCAGTATCCCATTTGGGCCACGATTGCTCATGCACTTTGTCACTAGTAAGCTCTTGAATATGGCTGATAACATCGAAAAGAACTGGGTCGGTATCAGGGTACTTTTGCTTTAAGGCTTTGATCCTAGACCCGTAGTCGCCGCCTCGTACTTCTTCTCGCACAAGCAACTCATAAATGGCTTTTCTAATGCATGCCGAAGCGCCCGTGAGGTAGTTCAGTTTGAGACACCCTTCGCCTTCCGTTATCAACTCCCGGATAGTTGCAGGAATTCGCTGATCGATAACGAAGAAAGAGGTCGGACGCGAGTAGAAGATCTCCTTATCGATATCCTTGACATCGTCACTCATTTGGAAGTTTTCATTGCCGTGCGACCAATCAGCCAATTCCATGTAGCTTAGGTGCATAGATTCCTTCATGCACGAGCTACAGCGTACCACGAGCCCATGACACCGCTTATTTTCACTCCAGTCAAATGAGAACATACCGACAGGAACGTATCGAAGGTTCTTCCGATTGCAGAAAGGACAATTGAACGTCTGATTGTCGATGAAATACTTTCGATCAAGGTGCGACTGATCTTGCATCACCGTCTCAGTTGTTGGAGGTACCCAAGCTCGCCAAAAGCCCGGGGGAAGCCAGTATGTCGGCTTCCCCCCGACAGCGAGATTCAACCCTCAGTGAAGCCTACCGATCCTTGAACTGCGGGGGCCGCTTCTCCAGGAACGCCGTCATCCCCTCCTTCTGATCCTCCGAGCCGAAGAGGCCGGCGAAGCCCGAAAGCTCCACCCGGAGGGCATCCTCGAGGCGGGGCTTGTCGAGCCCCTCGTCGATCGCCTTCTTTGCCGCCTTGAGCGAGAGCGCGCTGTAGCCCGCCAGCTTCGCCGCGAGCTTGCGCGCCTCGGTCATCAGATCCGCCGCGGGGATGACCGCGTTCACCAGCCCGATGGCGAGTGCGCGGTCGGCCTTGATGTTGTCGCCGCCGAGGATCAGCTCCTTGGCCACGAAGGATCCACACTTGCGCGCCAGACGCTGGGTGCCACCGAACCCCGGGATGATGCCGAGCTTGATCTCCGGCTGCCCGAAGACGGCCCGGTCGGAAGCCAGCACGACGTCGCAGGAGAGCGCAATCTCGGTGCCGCCGCCCAGCGCGAAGCCGTTCACGGCGGCGATCACGGGCTTGTCGAGCAGCTCGAGCTTGCGCATCACCTCGTGCCCCAGCGCGCCGAACCGCTGCGCCTCCTCGGGCTTCATCGCGGTCATGGCCGCGATGTCCGCCCCCGCCACGAAGGCCTTCTCGCCCCCGCCGGTCACTATCAGCACCTTCACCGCCGGGTCCTTGGCCACCGCGTCGATGGCCGCGGAGATTTCGCGGAGCGTGTCGGGGTTGAGCGCGTTCAGCGCCTTGGGGCGATCCACGGTGAGCGTGGCGATTCGATCCGTGATCTCGAGGTGGATGTTCTGGTAGTCGGACATGGTTTCCTCTGCGGCCTGAGGGGAGCGGGCCCGCTGCGACCGCGGGTCCGCTTTCGGGTCAGTGATCCCTACGCGTACTTGTAGAAGCCCCGCCCGGTCTTGCGGCCGAGCCAACCCGCGTTCACGTACTTCCGGAGCAGCGGGCAGGGGGCGTACTTCGGGTTGCCGAGATCGCGGTGGAGCACCTCCAGCACGGCCAGCGCGGTGTCCAGCCCCACCAGGTCCGCCAGCTCAAGCGGACCCATCGGGTGGTTGGCTCCGAGCTTCATCGCCGCATCGATGGCCTCCGGCGTGGCGGCGCCCTCCATGAGCAGGTAACAGGCCTCGTTCAGGGTCGGGATCAGGCAGCGGTTCACGAGGAACCCCGGCGAGTCGACGCAGGTGACCGGCGTCTTGCCGAGCTTCTTCGCGAGATCGGTCACCGTGCCCAGCGTCTCGTCCGATGACGCGAGTCCCCGGATCACCTCCACCAGCCCCATGAGCGGGACCGGATTGAAGAAGTGCATGCCGGCGAACCTCTCGGCGCGCTTCGTGTAGGACGCCAGTCGCGTGATCGAGATCGAGGAGGTGTTGCTCACGAGGATCACATCGGAGCCGATCATCGCATCCAGCTCCTGGAGGACGGTCTTCTTCTGCGCCTCGTCCTCCGTGATCGCCTCGATCACGAAGTCGGCGTCCTTGGCGGCGCTTAGGTCCTCGGTGGGGTGGATGTTCTTCAGAAGCGCGTCGCGCTGCTCGGAGGTGACCTTGCCCTTGTCGATGAGCTTGAGAAGTTGCTTTCCGATGTTCTCCTTCGACTTGGCCGCCTTGCCGTTCATGACGTCGCGGAGCACGACCGTGTGCCCCGTCGCGGCCAGGACCTGGGCGATTCCAGTGCCCATGAGGCCCGCGCCGACGACGGCCACTTTCTGGATGGACATGGCTGGATCCTCTCTTCCTGTCGAGCGGTCGCCGGACCTTCGCGGGCGGTCCGCCTCACGCCTCCGTGACGATGGGGTGGGATGGGAGTTCCGCGGGTGCCCCCCGGCCGGGTGTGCAGGCGAATGCGGGGGCCGGTAATCCTCAAAAAGCCTGGCCTTTATAGCCGAAGGCCGTTGACGCGTCAATCAGCGCTGGCCTCCATCCAGACTCGGGTGTGAGCGGAGGGACAACCCCGGGCTCGATCGACCGCAGTCAACATTAAGCCCAAGATGAGCTGCGTGCTCTCCTCGGAATCGACCAACATCAGGCAATGGCGGCCATGGCATCGGCCAGTTCTTCGTCGCGGCGGTGGTAGCCGCAGGCGGTGATGAGGGCGGCAGCTTCCGCGAGGTCAGCCGCCGCGGAGCGGCCGGGCCAAGGGTATTCGGCGGGAGGCGGCGGGACTCCTGTCATTCGCCGGCTTTCGTCCTTTAGTCTTCCGAAGAGCCTGGCTCGGTGGAGGAGGGTGTCGGCAAGGTAGAGTCTCATGCCCCCCTGCCAGCCGGTTTGCGCGTTGCCGCCGCGGGTGGCCAGGGCGAAAGATTCGTCGAGTCGTTGGCGCGCGGTGGCCCACTCGCCCGCGAGCCCGTGCAGCCAGGCGCATGAAAGCAGGGTGAGTGGCAAGAATTGGCCTTGACCCGCTTGGAGCAAAATGGCGTGGGCGGTGTCCAAGCGCTCGCGCGCATGAAGGAGGTCATGGTTTGAGGTTTCGAGTTTCGACTCCTGCAAGATGGCGCGGAGGAGGTGGACGCGGCCCAGCGAGAGGTGGTTGAGAGCGATTGAGACGAGTCCGAGCCTGTCGGTGCTCCATTCGAGGGTCTGCGCGGCGCGGCGCTCGATGGTGGCGAGATCAGAAAGGTACGCAGCCGTCACGGCTACGGGTCTGGGCGGCGTCTTGCCGCCCAGTTCATCGAACGTGCCGCTCGCCGAATCCGCTGGCTGGAAGCCTGCGTAACGATGCCACGCCGCGCACTCGGCGGCGGCGAGCAGGAGGTCGCAATACTGGTAGCCGCGATATGAGTCGAGCAGTGGGCAGCTGGGCGCACTCTTCGCCTGCATGGCCTCAGCCTCGGCAAAGCGGGTGCGGCTCGCCTCCAGCTTCCCAGCCCGGTGCAGCACGTCGGCGTGGAGGGTGCGGTTGACCACCCGTTCGAAGGGGTCGCCGGTGCGGTCGCCGTAGGTGACGGCCTGCGCCGCAGTCGCCTCGGCGGTGGGAACATTGCCGAGGGTCAGTTCCAGATCGCTGAAGTTGTAGGCGGCGCAAGCGGCATTTTTCCACGACTCTTGCTCTATATGGAACTCCAACCCCGCGCGCATCGGTTCACGCGCTTCGGCGAGGCGGTTCAGCGCGCGGAGGCGGAAAGCGGCTTCACCTAGCAGCCAGGCTTGGCCCTCAAAATGAAGCTCCGTTGCAAGCCGCCGCCACGGCTCGGCGAAGAAACAGGCCACTGCCGCGAGGTCCAGGCCGAGGAGGCCGAGTTTCCTGCCGCTGTAGAAGGCGTGGGAGCCATCGGTGCCACGTTGGATGCGATTGCGATACACCTCGTCGCACGCATCCTCGAATCGCCCGGCTTTGCAGCCGTGGGCGATGGCCTGGTAGAGGGGCAGGAGGCCGTCGCGGCCCTCAGGCCAGTAGGGGACGCTGGCGCAAAGGTGCTCGTAGAGCCGGGCATGCGCGGCGGGCGCGATGCCGCGCTGCTTCAACTGCGTGTCGAAGTATTCCCGCAGCAGCGGGTGAGCGTCCAAGGATTTGCGATTTGAGATTTGCGATTGACGATTTTCGAAAGGCTGCGGTGGGCCGATGTCGTTCCAGGCCCCAATTGCCCGTCGCGCCTCTTTCTCCCCATACCCGCTCACTTTCGCCGGCACCCACTCGGCGGTCTCGATGAGGTCGAGGTCGCGGAGGCGCTGAAGGGCCGTGTTCCATTGTCTTTCCCCGAGGCCGACGAGCGGCTCGGTGAGACCAGGAATGGCGGGGGCGGCGCAGAGGGCGGCGAGGCAATCGGGCGTGGCCGGGCGGTCGAAGAGTCCGAGCAACCGGAGGATGCCGAGCTCGACGAGGCGACCTTCGTTTTCGAACCACCGCTCGTAGGCGGCGAAGACGCGGAAGGCGTGGCCGTTTTGCGTCTCGGCGTCAGCCTCGGAGAAATGGAAGCAGTCGCGCCGGGCGATGTCGGGTGGGTCGAAGGCGAGGCGCAGGTAGCGGCCCATGAGGGATAGCGTGAGGGCATGGCCTTTGACTTCGCGGCTTGCCGCTTCCAACTCCGCCTGCGGTCCGATGACGTTGTGGCCGCACAGGACCGCCGCGCCGGCAACGTCGGTGAGGTGGTCGAGCGGCCAACGTGGCGTCGTGGTCTTCTCCGTTGCTTCGAGGTCTTGGATCTTCTCGCGGGTGGTGACCACGCAGAGGCCGCGCCCGTTGCTCTGCAGACCAGCGAAGAGCGCGCGAAGCGCGTCGTCCTTCAGCTCGCCTTGCTGCGGACCGGGCGGATGCTGGAGCGGCTCCACGCCATCGAGAATGAGCAGCGTGCTGTGCTGCCCGATTAGGGCGGCAAGGCGTGCGCCCTTGTCCCACGGGGGTGCGGCGCTATCGGCCATCGCGGAGTCGCCAAAGAACTTGAGCGCCGCGGCGACGAAGACGGTGGCATCGGCGGCGGTCTGCGCGCTGGCGTTGTCCCCCTCGCGTCGCGTCCCCTGGCTATAAAACGACCAGTCGAAGTATCGCTCGACGCCGCCATGCCCCTCGCGGGCCAGCAGCGCATCCTTCCACCGCGAAGCGACGGTGGTCTTCCCCGCCCCACCGATGGCGAAAAGCGTGACGATCTGCGCGCGCCCGGCTTTGCCCCTGAGCGCATCGGCCCACAGGGCGTCGAGGTCGGCAAGTGTATTCTCCCGGCCTTCGAAGACACCGGTGTCACCCTTCTTGGGCAGGTGAGTGACGGCCGCCCGAAAGTCGCCGGACTTGGTCGAGCTCTTGCCCCCTTCTAGGTAGAAGTCGCGCGGCTTGTCTTCGTTTCGGGCGAGGCGTTGGAGAATCAAAGTCACTGCTTGGTCGGGCGTGAAGGCATCGACCGGTGCGAAGCCCTCTAGGCCGTGGAGACCGCGAATCTCCGCGTCATCCGCACGAAAGAGCATTACCTCTTTGGATCGACCCTCCTTGATCAACGAGTAAATCGCTCGCCATTCGAGGCCGCACCATTCACGTTTCACATACTCTCCGCAAAGGACAACGACGATGAGGTCGGACTCCTTTCGGTAGAGATCGGGCAGATTGAAAGCGAGGTCGGGTTCTGCGAACTCTGCGGTGTGAAAGCGGTCATAAAGCACCCGCTCTTCGCCAAAGTGCAGAGCGAGTTCATCAGCGACGCTCTTGACGTATTCTCGTTTTGCACCAGGAAACGACAATGCAACACGGAAGCGCTTGGCGGTCGGGTTCATGCCTGAGCCTGGCTGTCCACGATGAGGGATTTCACGACCAGCCCCCCATTCTGTGGGAGATGAATAGTAGCGGACGCCTGCCACGGATTAATCAGCTCGTCTCATACCCGAGCAGCCTCACCTCCCGCGCGTCCCGGGTCCAGTTCTTGTCGACCTTCACCCAGAGCGCCAGGTGCACCTTCCCCTCGAGGAAGACCTCGAGCTCCCGGCGCGCGTCGGTGCCGATCTCCTTCAGCTTCGCGCCCCCCTTCCCGATGACGATGGCCTTCTGCGAGTCCTTCTCCACGTGAATCACGGCGCTGATCGTGACGCGCTTGCGCGCGGGGTCTTCCTTCCAATCTTCAATCGTCACGGCGCAGGCGTAGGGGATCTCCTCCCCCGTCCGCTGGAAGATCTTCTCCCGGATGATCTCCGCGGCGAAGAAGCGCTCCGGCTGGTCGGTGATCTGGTCGGGGGGATAGAAGGGCGAGCCCTGGGGGATGCGTGCGCGGATCTCATCGAGCAGCAGGTTGACGCCGTCCCCGGTCAGGGCCGAGATCGGGACGATCGGGACGCCGGGGAGGCGCCGGGACCAGGCCTCAATCTGCGGGAGGAGGAGGCTCTTGTTGATCGTGTCGACCTTGTTGATCGCGAGCACGATGGACGCCTTCGCTTTCACCGCCTCCCTGAGGAGCAGCTCCTCCTCGCGCCCGGCGGGCCGGCCCGCCTCCGCCATCAACACGAGCACATCGGCATTGGCCATGGCCGAGAAGGCCGCCCGGACCATCGCGACGTTGAGCGCCTTCTTCGCCTCGTGGATTCCGGGCGTGTCGAGAAACACGATCTGGGCGCCCTCGCCGTTCCAGATTCCGAGGATGCGATGACGCGTGGTCTGCGGCTTGGGGGTGGTGATGGCGAGCTTCTGGCCGAGGATGCGGTTGAGCAGGGTCGACTTCCCCGCGTTGGGGCGGCCCAGAATTGCGACGTACCCGGCGCGGAATCCCTCGCCCCCCGCGCCCCGCGCACTATCCTCCGGCGGCTCCTTCATGAGGCCTTGTCCCCCGCGGTGAGTGAGGCGAAGGCGGCAGCCGCGGCGCGCTGCTCGGCCTGCTTCTTGGTCCTCCCCTTCCCCTCGCTCACCTCCTTGCCCATGATCGCGAGCGACACGGTGAACTCCTTCTGGTGATCCGGCCCCCGCGTCTCCACCAGCCGGTACTCCGGCGTCACCTTGAAGCGCGCCTGGCAGGTCTCCTGGAGGAGGGTCTTGAAGTCGCGGTCGTAACCGTCCGCCTCGATCTTCTTGAACACCGCCTGGAAATGATCACTCACGACCGTCTCCGCCGCAGGTAACCCCCCGTCGAGGTAGATCGCCGCGAGCACCGCTTCGTAGGCGTCGGCGAGAATCGAGGCCTTCTCGCGCCCGCCCGAGCGGGCCTCGCCCCTGCCGAGGAACAGGTAGTCGCCGAGCTTGATCCGGCGCGCCAGCCGGGAGAGGTTCGTCTCGTTCACGACGGAGGCGCGGAGCTTGGACAGCTCTCCCTCCGAGTAGGCCGGGAACAGGTCCATGATCGCGTGGCTCACCACGAGCTCGAGCACCGCGTCGCCGAGGAACTCCAGCCGCTCGTTGGAGGACGCGACCGAAAGGCGGTGCTCGTTGGCGTAGGACTTGTGGATCAGGGCGTCGCGCAGGAACTTCCGATCGCGGAACTCGTAGCCCAGGCTCTTCTCCAGCTCGGGCAGATCGCGTCCCTCCGGGAGCGCTTCCGGAAGCGTCTCGACTGCACGCGCCTTCTTCGCCGGGTGCTTCGCGGCCGGAGGCGTTTCCTTCTTCGCCGCGATCTCTTCCGCCGGCTTCTTCATTCGATCACCCGCCCGCTCACCCGCCCGTCCTCCGCGATGGATTCGATCCGGACATCGACCGGCACGTTCTCCCGAACTCCCTCCCCCGCGATCTCCACCGGGATGTAGTTGCGGGTGTAGCCCCGGAGCCTGCCGCCGGTCACAGAGGTTTCGGGGAGCACCTCGAGGGTGCGCCCGAGGAATCGCGCGATGAACCCGCGGGTCTTGGCCCGTCCCAGGTCCCGCAGGCGCGCGGCGCGCTCGCGGATCACCTCCGGCGCGTGCTGATCCGGGTACTTCGCGGCCGGGGTCCCCTCCCGCGGTGAGAACGGAAAGACGTGGAAGAAGCTCACCGGGCTCTGCTCGAGCAGGTGCAGGGTCTCCTCGAACTGGGCCCGCGTCTCGCCCGGGAACCCGGCGATCACGTCGGTCCCGATGCCGATGTCCGGCAGCTCGCGGGTGAAGCGATCCAGCAGCACGCGGAAGGCCGCGGCGCCGTAGGGACGGCGCATGCGCCGGAGCACCGCGTCGCTTCCGCTCTGGAGCGGGACGTGCAGGTGATCGCAGAAGATCTCCGGGTGCCCGGCAATAGCCGCAATCACGTCGTCATTGAACTCGCTGGGCTCCATGCTCGACAGGCGCACCCGCGCGTAGCCCGACTCGCGGCGGACGCGCCCGAGCAGATCGGCGAGCCGCGCGGGCGGTTCGAGGTCCCGCCCCCAGGAGCCGATGTGCGGGCCCGTGAGGACGATCTCGCGCGCGCCCTCTTCGCGGTGGCGGGCTATCTCGGCGAG
>JBGPLH010000069.1:0-12098 GCA_041486365.1 Thermodesulfobacteriota bacterium
CGCTTGATCGCGGCGCTGGCGGCGGCGGTGCCCGCGAACGGGAGGATCCTGGAGACGGGGACGGGCGTGGGGACCGGCTGCGCGTGGATCGTCCACGGCCTTTCGAGCCGAACGGACGTCGAGGTGATCTCCGTCGAGATCGATCCCGACACAGCGGCCATCGCCGGGAAAGGCGAGTGGCCGCCCTTTGTGTCGCTTCGCACGGGGGACGTGCTGGGCCTGTACGGGTCGATCGGAACCTTCGACTTGATCTTCGCCGATTCGCCGGGCGGGAAGTGGAACGGGCTCGATCAGACGATTTCCGCGCTCAGGCCGGGCGGCGTCCTGCTGGTCGACGACATGGACCCGCCCTCCTGGATGAACGACGAGCACCGGGAGAAGACCGGCGCGGTTCGCGAGACCCTGCTCTCCCATCCTGATCTGTTCGCGACGGAGCTGGCCGAGTCGAGCGGGATGATCGTGGCGGTGAGGCGGAGGGCGTGAGCGACCGGCTCACCCCTGCGTGATCGGCACGTGCCCCGGCTGCGCCTTCACCCGCGCGAGCCAGGCCTGCACCGCCGGGAAGCGCGAGAGATCGAATCCACCCTCGTCCGCCACGTGGGTGTAGGCGTAGAGCGCGATGTCGGCGATCGAGTAGCGCTCGCCCACGAAGTACTTCCGCGTCGCCAGGTGCCCCTCCATCACCCCCAGCGCGTCGTAGCCGAGCTTCTGCTTCTGCGGGAGCTGCCGTTTCCTCTCCTCGTCCAGCCCGAAGACGTGCAGCCAGGCCCGCGCCACGGCGATGAAGGGCTCGTGGCTGTACTGCTCGAAGAACATCCACTGTATCACCTGCGCGCGCTCGATCCGGTCCGTCGGGAAGAACGGCGTGCCGTCGGCGAAGTAGTACATGATGGCGTTCGACTCGAAGAGGAACGTGCCGTCCTCGAGCTGGATCGTCGGGATGCGGCCGTTCGGGTTCTTCTTCAGGAACTCCGGCGTGCGCGTCGCGCCCTTCGTGATGTCCATCTCGATCCGCTCGAAGGGGATGCCGAGCTGCGTGAGCAAGAGGCGCACCTTGTAGCCATTGCCGGATTCGAGGAAGTCGTAGAGGCGGAGCATGGGTCTCCTCGGGTGTGTTTCGGATGGGGAGGGCGAGGCTCCCGCCGAGCCGGGCTTGCCAGGATGCTCGCCCTCCCGAACCGCCGCCCGGCTCCTAGCCTTCGACCGCGAACAGCCGCCACTCGCCCGGCACGCCCTTGAGCTTGTGGGCGCCGCGATCGGCGAAGGTGAAGTCTGACCCGACCACCAGATCCTTTACAGTGCCCGAGACGAGCACCTCGCCGGCCCCCGCAGCGGCGGACACCCGGGCGCCGATGTGGACCGCAATGCCGCCGATCTTGTCGCCGATCACCTCGCACTCGCCCGTGTGCACGCCCGCGCGGACCTCGAGACCCGCCTCCTTCACCGCGTCCCGGATGGCGCGCGCGCAACGGATCGCGGCCGCCGGCGAATCGAAACGCGCGAGGAAGCCGTCGCCCGCCGTGTCGACCTCGCGGCCGCCGAAGCGCGACAGCTCCCGCCGCACGATCGCGTGGTGCCGATCGAGCAGATCGCGCCAGCGCCGGTCGCCGAGCTCCGCGGCCCGTTTCGTGGAATCCACAATGTCGGTGAAAAGCACCGTGGCCAGCACGCGATCGGGTTGCGCCCCCGTCCGCCGCCCCGTGAGGAACTCCTCCATCTCGTCGCCGATCGCGTCCACGTCGCCGGCGAAGGGGAGGTGGTTGTCGCCGGGCATTTCCACGAGCCTGGCCCCGGGAATTCGCTCGGCCATGTATCGGGCATGAGCAACGCCAATCACCCGCTCGTCCGTGCGATGCAGGATGAGCGTCGGCACGCGGACCTTCGCCAGCTCGTCCCGTACGTCGATCTCAGCGACCGCCGCCATGACCGCGCGCGCCATCGCGCGGCTCGCGCCCGTGCGCTGGAATTTCCCCCACATGTGCAGGAACGCCTCGTCGTTCTGCGAGCCGGGGGCGAACATGCCCGCCAGCGTCCCCTCGCCCCAGCTCTCGTCGATGGCGGCGAGGAGCATCTCGAGCAGCTCGGGCGAGCCCCCGATCGGGTAGTCCGGCGCTTCTCCGAATCGCGCGGTGGTGCCGTAGAGGACGAGGGAGATCGTGCGTTCCGGATGGCGGGCAGCGAAGTAGATGCTGGTGGGCCCCCCCTCGGAAATGCCCCAGAGCGCCGCGCGCTCGGATCCGGCCGCGGCCATGACGGCCATGAGATCCTCCACGCGCTGATCGAGGGAGGGGACCTCCTGCACCGGGTCCGAGAGGCCTGTGCCGCGCTTGTCGTACATGATGAGCCGCGAGAAGGACGCCAGCCGGTTCAGCAGGCGCGGAAAGGCGGGCATCTCCCAGTAGAACTCGACGTTCGAGACGAAACCAGGGATGAACACCAGATCGAAAGGTCCCTCGCCCACCACCTGGTAGGCGATGTGCACGCCGCCGCTCTTCGCGTAACGGGTCTTCGGGGGCATAAAGTCCTTTCGTGAAGCGTGGGGGGGCGAGGCGTGTTCCTGAAGTCGGCTCGCGCCTGGCGCGAAATCTCCGGCCGAGCCGGGCTCGGCAGGAGCCTCGCCCTCCCCAATCCGGATATCCCTCCAGGTCGGGAATTGTAGATCATCCCGGGCCACGACGGGTAATGGGGCGGTACTGCCGCCGCTGCGGCCGTCGCGCCGAGGTGCTAGGCTGGCGCCCATGCACGACACCCCCTTCCATCCCCTCGTCGCCCGCTGGTTCGCGCGAACGTTCGCTGCGCCGACCGACGTCCAGCGCCATGGCTGGCGCGCGATCGCTTCCGGCGAGGATGCGCTGATCGCCGCCCCCACGGGCTCGGGCAAGACGCTCGCCGCGTTCCTCTGGGCGATCGACCGCCTTGTTCGCGAGGCCGAGACGGGGCGGCTCGAGGACCGGATCCACGTCGTCTACGTCTCGCCGCTCAAGGCCCTCGGAAACGACATCGAGAAGAACCTGCGCGTCCCCCTCGCCGGGATCCGTGCGCTGGCCGTGGAAGCCGGGATCGATCTCCCCGAGATCCGCGTCGCCGTTCGCACGGGTGATACACCCGCCCGCGAGCGGGAACTTCAGGCGCGCCGCCCGCCGCACATCCTGATCACCACGCCCGAGTCGCTCTACATCCTGCTCACCGCCGGGCGCAGCCGCGCCGCGCTGCGGGAAGCCGCGACGGTCATCGTCGACGAGATCCACGCCGTCGCGCCCGATAAGCGCGGCACTCATCTTGCGCTCTCGCTCGAGCGACTGGACGCCCTGGCGGGTAAGCCGCTCCAGCGGATCGGCCTCTCGGCGACGCAGAAGCCCGTCGAGGAGGTCGCGCGGCTGCTCGTGGGCGCGGGGAGGGTCGATGCGCCCGGCTCGCCCGGAGGCTCGCCCTCCCCGCCGACGAGCCGCCCCCGGTACGGCGCTCTTGCCTGCGCGATCGTGGACGCGGGGCATCGCCGCGAGATCGAGCTGTCGGTCGAGACGCCCGACATGGAGCTGGGCCCGATGGCGAGCCGTGAGCTGCGTGAGGCCATTCACGATCGGATCGCCAAGCTCGTGCGCGCCCATCGCACCACGATCGTCTTCACGCACACGCGCCGCATGGTCGAACGCGTGGCGCACGCGCTGGGCGAGCGGATCGGGCGGGAACGCGTCGCGGCGCACCACGGCGCCCTCTCGCGGGAGACGCGGCTGGCCGCGGAGGAGGGGCTGAAGAGCGGAGCGATCCCCGTGATCGTGGCCACGGCGTCGCTGGAGCTGGGGATCGACGTCGGCCACGTGGATCTCGTCTGCCACCTTGGCGCGCCGCGGTCGCTGGCGTCGCTCCTCCAGCGCGTCGGGCGCTCCGGTCACTTCCTCGGCGCGGTGCCGAAAGGAATCCTCTTCCCGCTGACGCTGGACGATCTCCTACAGTCGGCCGCGGCCGTGCGCGCGGTCCGGGCGGGTGAGCTAGACCGGCTCTCGGTCCCCGAGAACGCCCTGGACGTCCTCGCCCAGCAGATCGTGGCGATCGTGGCGGCGGGCGAGATCGGGGTCGAGGATCTCTGGCGCCTCGTCCGTCGGGCATGGCCCTTCCGGAACCTCCCGCGACAGGACTTCGACGCGGTGATCGAGATGCTCTCCGAAGGCGTGTCGACGCGGCGTGGGCGCCGCTCGGCCCATCTGCATCACGACCGCGTGCACGGAATTCTTCGCCCGCGCCGCGGGGCGCGGCTTGCCGCGATCACGAGCGGCGGCGCGATTCCCGACACGGCCGACTACGACGTGGTGGAGGACCCGGCGGGGACCCTGGTCGGCAAGGTGAACGAGGACTTCGCCGTCGAGAGCATGCAGGGCGACGTGTTCCTGCTGGGCAACCGCTCCTGGCGAATACGGCGCGTGGAGGCGGGGAAGGTGCGCGTCGTGGACGCCGCAGGCGCCCCGTCGACGATCCCCTTCTGGCTCGGCGAGGCACCCGCGCGGACGGCGGAGCTGTCGGCGGCCGTGGCGGATCTGCGCCATGAGCTGGCCGGGCGCTGCCGGGACGCGGAGTCTGCTGCCACCTGGCTCGTCATGGCGTGCGGCGTGGACCGCGGAGGCGCCGAGCAGATCGTTCGCTACGTGGCCGACACGCTGGCCGTCCTCGGAGCCGTGCCGACGCTCGACACCGTGATCGCGGAGCGATTCTTCGACGAGGCGGGCGGGATGCAGCTCGTGCTCCACGCCCCCTTCGGCGGGCGCGTGAACCGCGCGCTGGGGCTCCTCCTGCGCAAGCGCTTCTGCGTGGGGTTCGACTTCGAGCTCCAGGCCGCGGCGACGGACGATGGGATCGTGCTCTCGCTGGGCGAGCAGCACTCCTTCCCGCTGGACGGCGTGTTCGGGATGCTCCGGGTCGGCGGCTTCGAGGCCGATCTGCTCCAGGCGGTGCTCGTCGCGCCGATGTTCACGAACCGCTGGCGCTGGAACGTGACGCGCGCGCTGGCGCTGCTCAGGCACTCCGGCGGACGCCGGGTGCCGATGCCGATCCAGCGGATGCGCGCGGAGGATCTCCTGGCGGCCGTGTTCCCGGCCCAGCTCGCCTGCCAGGACAACAACCCGGGTCGCGCCATCGAGCCGCCCGATCACCCGCTCGTGAACGAGACGATCGCGAACTGCCTCCACGAGGCGATGGACTCGGACGGCCTGCGTGCCGTGCTCGAGGGCATTGCCCGAGGCACGATCCGCGCGCTCGCCGTCGAGACGCCCGCGCCTTCGCCCATGTCCCACGAGATCCTGAACGCGAATCCCTACGCCTTCCTCGACGACGCCCCGCTGGAGGAGCGGCGGGCTCGCGCCGTTTCACTTCGGCGCGTCGATCCGGATCTCGCCTCCGGCATCGGTGCCCTCGATCCGGAGGCGATCGAGGAGGTCCGCGCCCAGGCCTGGCCCGACGTGCGCGACGCCGATGAGGCGCAGGACGCCCTCCACACGCTCGGGATCCTCCCCGAGTCGGAAGCCGCTCCCTGGCGGGAGCATCTGGAAGCTCTCCTCGCGACCGGCCGCGCCACGCGGGTCCGGCTCGCGGAAGGAACGCCCGCGGCCTTCGTCGCCGCCGAGCGGATCGCGCTCGTGCGCGCCGCGTTCCCGCAAGCGTGCTTCGATCCACCGATCGTGTCGCCACCCTCGCTTCGCGGGCAGGAGATCGACGGGGAGCAGGCGGTGGTCGCCATCGTGCGGGGCTGGATGGAATCGATCGGGCCCACGGACGCCGCGGATCTCGCCGCGCGCCTGTCAATCCCGGATTCGCGTGTGAAGATCGCGCTCGCGTGGCTGGAAGGGGAGGGCGTCGTCCTTCGGGGCCGCTACAGGGCCGGCGCCAGGGATGAGGAGTGGTGCGACCGCAGGCTTCTCGCGCGCATCCACCGGATGACGCTCGGGCGGCTGCGCCGGGAGATCGAGGCGGTCTCCGCGGCCGACTTCATGCGTTTCCTGTTCCGCTGGCAGCACGTGCAACCGGGCCGGGAGCTCCACGGCCGCGACGGTGTTCGGGCGGTGATCGCCCAGCTCGAGGGGATCGAGCTTCCGGGTCCCGCCTGGGAGCGCGACGTGCTCCCCGCGCGCATTGCGCAGTACGACCCGCGGGATCTCGAGCAGCTCTGCCTCGCAGGCGAGGTGGCCTGGGGACGGCTCGCCGTGGCGCGGCCCTCGGAGGACGACGAACCCCCCGCGGTCGCATCGCGCCGCCGGCAGGCGCCCACCCGGTCGGCCCCCCTCGCGTTTGCCCTGCGCGAGGACCTGCCGTCGCTCCTCGAGCCGCTTCCGGCCGATCGGAGCTTCCTACGGGATCTGTCCCCCGTCGCGCGCGACACTTTCGCGCATCTCGATACGCGCGGCGCGTCCTTCCTCGCCGACGTCGCGCGGGCGCTGCGGAAACTTCCGGGAGAGGTGGAGGAGGCGCTCTGGGAGCTCGTGGCCTCGGGGCTTGTCACGGGAGACGGGATCGCGGGGCTCAGGACGCTGCTCCTGCCCGAGGAGAAGCGCGCCCCCCGGAAGGCGCATCTTCGAGCGCTTCCCGGGCGCGTCACACGCCGCACCATGCCGATCGGCCGCTGGTCGCTCTTGCGGGCCGAGCCGCAGGCGGCGCTTGCGCCTGCGGAAGCGGCGGACGCGGCGGCACGCAGGCTGCTCACGCGCACCGGCGTGGTGTTTCGCGAGCTTTCCCTGCGCGAGCGGCGCGCGCCGTCCTGGCGGTCGCTGCTCCAGGCGCTCCGGCGCATGGAGGCCCGCGGCGAAATTCGCGGCGGCCGCTTCGTCGACGGTTTCGCCGGCGAGCAGTTCGCCCTGCCCGAGGCGATCGAGGCGCTGCGGGCGGTGCGGAAACAGAAGGAAGGGGAGGAGCTGATCCTCGTTGCGGCGGCCGACCCGCTGAACTTCGTCGGCCTGGTGACTCCCGGCTCCCGCGTCTCCCCCTTCTCGGGCCAGGTCATCGCTTACCGCGACGGCGTCCCCGTGCAGGTCGGGGATCTCGGCGCGGTGCGGAGCCGGTTGCAGCCGCAGAGCGTCAACTAGCGCACGACCCTCACCACATCTTCAGCATTCCCAGTCCCACCGGCACGCCGAAAATCAACACGCACGCAAGCGCCATTCCATATGCGATCACCGCGCGGCGCCCCCGTCCCAGCGCGCGCTCGAGGGCCCACGTCCATCCAAGGATCCCGAGCGGGATGAAGACCGTGTCAAAGGGGATGCGGAAGCGCATCTCCCCGAGAAAGAACCATACCGTGACGAAGAGCGACGGGACGAGCAGGAAGGGAGGCGTCCGGGGCGAGAAGGTCTTCCGGAAAGCGAGGACGAGCCCGACGGCGATGCCCGGGAGCAAGAAGATCGTGTAGAGGCGCCGGCTCAGCCGGTTGAGCCCGCGGAAGTCCGAGACGTTGAGGGGCCACAACTCGTTCCGCGCGAAGAGGTAGTCGATGTTGCGGAGGCTGCGCACGAGCGCCCAGGGGCGCTCCCGCACGCAGGCGAATCCTCTCCTCCAGAGGAGCCGCTGATCGTGGAGGTACACGTCGTACGCCTGGATGCCCCCTTCGCCCGTGTAGAAGGCCCGCGGCGACCTGAAGCGGGCCCCGCCCCGGCCCACGATCGTCGCTCCCGGGCACTTGTCGAGCGTGAAGTTGTAGGCGCCCCCCGCGGCGACCGGAAGCGCGCGCCCGTACAGCGCTTCGAAGTAGAGCGCCTGCGCGCCCAGCACGATCGCGGCCCCCGCCACGAGGAAGATCCAGCAGCGCGTCCACGATGGCCACCTGTCGCGCCGCGCGCTTCGCATCGCCCAGCCTATCGACCAGAGCCCGAGGATGGGAAGGAGGAACGTGTTCGTGCCCTTCCATACGGTGCCCAGCGCCGCGACGAGACCGACCGCGAAGGCGCGCCCGGGGCGCCACGGGAAGGGGCGCGTGCACAGCAGGTAGAAGAGGAGCGCGACGAGCGCCGTGAAGACCGTCTCGGCGAGGTAGTACCCCGCCAGGCCGATGAAAGCGAAGTGGAAGATCCCGACGACAAGAACGGGAAGCGCTCCCCGCCGTCCGAGAAAGCGCTCGGCGCCCCGCCACATCCAGAAGCAGGCGAGGAGCCCCGTCGCCAGGTGCGTCCAGAGCACCAGCGTGTCGTAGCCATGGAACAGGACTCCCGAAAGGGCGATCAGGAGATGCTGCCCCGGAGGGAACAGCGTGTCGGACTGCTCGAAACGCCCGTCGAGGAGACGCTGGGCGCGCTCGACGAAGGCCAGCATGTCCGAGCGAAGATGCCGGCTCGGTGGATGCACGACGAAGATGAATCGATAGCGCAGCCAGGCGCCGGCGGCGAAGAGGGCGATCGCTGACGCGCGGTGCAGCGTCCGTTCGAGGGAGGGAGCGATCGGCGGCCGGGGCACGGGAGGTCCGTCGCGCCGTCAGGGGGCGCCGCGCGCGCCCTGCGTCCCGGTCGCGACGGAACGTGGCGAGCGCTGGAGGCGCGAGGCCGCCCAGGCCTGGAGCCTCAGCCACTCCTCGGGCCGGACGAAGGTGAGCAGGCCCAGGTACATCACCACGCCGAAAAACCGGATAGTCATGAGGACGTCGATCCCGGCGTGAAGGAACGCCGCCTGAAGAAGGGCGAGCCAGCGCGTGGGCTTCCAGAAGACCAGAAAGATGAAGGAGAACTCGATCCAGAGGGTGCCGTAGGTCAACCCCGTGAGCGCGAGCTTGTGGCCCAGGATCCAGTCGAAGCGATCGTTCCCGAGGCTCTGCAGCGCGTAGTAGATCGCCGACCCGTTGGTCCACGGCTCGGTCCCCAGCTTTCCGACCGCGGTCATGAAGTAAACGAGCGCGATCTGGATCTGCATGGCCTTGATCGGCCAGAGGGGGATCGTGCGGCGTGCGGCGGCTCCCCGCCGCAGGGCGATCCAACGATCCAGCGACCAGACCCGGCCCGATTTCAGAAAAAGGAGCCAGAGGCTGATCTGGAAGAGCACACCGTCCGCCCCGAACAGCATGAAGGAGTTGCGCTGCTGGAAGATCAGGAGGAGGAAGAACGCCGCCGCGGCGGCCACCCGCGTGTGGAGGCCGAGCGCGAGGAGCACCGCTGCGGCCGTGAAGCTCCAGAACCAGACCCGCAGGGCGAAGGGGGAGTCGTAGCGGAAGAGGAGGTTCGCGATGCCGGATGCGTCCACGTACTTTGGGTCGAGCGTGCCGAAGTAACCCGCGTGCCCCATGAGCAGGTCCATCACCGGGTAGAGGTCCCATAACATATAGAGATAGGTCACCGCGAAACCGATCCGCAGGGCGGCGGCGGCCGCGGCGTCCCCCTCCTCGAAGAACCAGTCCCGCATCGGCGCGAAGGGATGCCTCATGGCGGCGAGCACTCCTGTTCATAGAGCGGCTCCCGGAAATCGTAGTCGGCCGGGGGATCGAGGGGCCGGCCGTAGCGATCCCGGGTGAAGAAGTGCGGAGGCGTCTTCCCGACGAGGTAGAAGCGCACGCTGATGATCCCGGGGGCCGCTCCCGCGCCCCGGCAGAAGAAGTCGGCGAGTTGCTGGTAGTAGAACGCGCGGAAGCTCTTCTGCGAGAGGCCGGCCGGCACGCTGTCCGCGTTGATCGATCGGAGCTGGACCATCAGCCGGAATGCGCCCCGGGGCTGGAGGATCGAGCGCTTCACCCTGTCCGCGGCGAAGCCGTCGAGCGATATCAGCGGCGTCCACCCCTCGGGGTAGTGCAGCGCGTAATAGAGGGATTGCTTGGCCCGGGGAGGCGGCGAGAACATGTTCCAGCGCTGGTCGAGGTGAAAGCGCGCCCAGGTCGCGGCGGCGAACCGGTATGGACCGATCCGCCAGAGCAGGCTCGGCTCGGGCACCGCCGCCGCCAGCCCCAGGAGGAAGTGGAGCGCTACGAGCCCGGCGATGAGGGGTTCCTTCCAGGAGCGGAATAGGTGCCCCGGCCGCTCCACGGCGGGCTCGGCTGCGTCGGACACCGTGCCTCCTCTCCCGCGGGTCGGGACTGCCGGAAGCGACGGAAAACGTGTGAAATCGGACGAGGGCCTCACGATACGGGCCGTCCGGAATCCTGTCAACGCCGCGCAGCGGGAGGCGCGTGGTTGGCATTGACTCCGGACGGCGTGCGGTGCGAGACTCGCGCCCGTGGATCGCGCTCCCTGCCGGGAGCGAGCGCCCGGGAATCGGGCGCGCCACGATGTGAACGAATGGGAGGTGCGCTGATGAGCCGGAGAGGAATTACCCTGAGTCTAGTCGCGACGTTCCTTCTGACGGCGGGCATGATGTGGGCCCACCGGTCGTGGGCCGCGCAGTGCACGCTTCAGGACGGCACGAAGTTCAAGGCGCTCGGGAACAAGGTGTTCCTGCTCGACAAGACCGGCGGGCAGGTCCTCGCGCGCGACGGCTCCTACCGGACGAGTGACGGCAAGACCTTCCAGATCCGCGGAGGGAAGTTCTCGGCCCAGGACAAGAGCGCCTGCTTCCCGCCCATCGGCACGATACCACGTCCTCTCACGAAGAACCCGCCCGAGACCCAGCCGGCGAAGAACGGCTTCGGGATCTACGCCCAGGTGAACGACCAGTCGGAGCACGAGCAGGAGCACACGACGAGCCCCGACAAGGAAACCCACACGATCGATCCCTCGGTCGAGTACGGGAGCCGGACCAATATCGGACAGCGGGTCCAGCCGGGCGCGGAGAAGGTCAAGGGGAAGATCCTGAACGTCCAGCCGCAGCAAGGGAAGTAGCCAGGATAGAAAACGGCGCCGCGCCCTCCCGGGGGCCGCGGCGCCGCCATCGACGGGAGGGCGGCGCCCCATGCCGCCCGGTTCTAGGGCTTCGCCTCCAGCACCAGATTGAAGGGTGTTTCCGTCGCGCGGCGGAAGCGCGTGAAGCCGCCCTTGGTCACGACCTCCCGCAGCTTCGATTCTCCCGCCTGCGCGCCGAGCGCCGCGCCGACCTCCTGTGAAAGGTAGGCGGGCGTGCAGATCAGCGTGGAAGCCGAGTAGAAGAGCCGCCCGACGGGGTTATGGTTCAACTCGGCGTCGTCGTGCGCGAAGGGCTCGACGATCATCCACGTGCCGTCGGGCTCGAGCCCCTCGCGGATGTGCGACGCGGCGCCGACCGGGTCGCCCATGTCGTGCAGGCAGTCGAAGCAGGCGACGAGGTCGTACCTGCCCGGGAAGTCCTTCGCCGAGAAGCGCTCGAAGCTGACCCGGTTCGACATCCCCGCGACACGCGCCTTCTCGCGGGCCGCCTCCACCGACTTGTCGTGGTAGTCGAAGCCGGTAAAGGTCGAGTTCGGGAACGCCTTTGCCATGATGATCGTCGATGCGCCGTGGCCGCAGCCCACGTCCGCCACGCGTGCGCCCCGCTTGAGCTTCTCCTCCACGCCGTCCAGCGCTGGGATCCAGGTGCTCACGAGGTTCGCGTTGTAGCCCGGCCGGAAGAAGCGCTCGGTCCCTTCGAACAGATCCGGATCGTGCTCGTGCCACCCCACGCCGTGGCCTCCCTTGAACGCCTCGCGGATCTTCGGCACCGCCCGCATCGCACCGGTCATGGCGATGAACCCGCCGATCACGCACGCGGGGCTGTCGTCGTCGGTGAGCGCCACGACCTGCTCGTCCGTCAGGAAGTAGCGGCCGCTCGTTGCGTCGTAGCTCACGTAGCCGGCCGCGGCCTGCGCGTTGAGCCACTCGCGCACGTAACGCTCGGTCGTGCTCGTCCGCTGGGCGAGCACATGTGGCGTGAGCGGACCTTCGGCCGCCATCGCCCGGTACAGCCCGAGCCGCTCCCCGATCACCACCAGTGCCGCCGTGAGGGCGGCGCCCATGTCCCCGATGGCCTTCTCCACGAAGGCCTGCAGCTTCTTCTCGTCGACTGCCATGGTTCTCCTCCGTCTTCTCCCTCAATCGTCGCGCGCGAGCACGAAGGTCGCGCCCGTGTGAGTGAAGTGGATCTCGTCCTCTTCCAGCCGGACCTTCAGGCCCGACCGATCCACCGCGATCGAATCGCGCATCAGCGCCTCGATTTCCTTCGTCGCCTCGGGCCCCGGTCCGCCGTGGCGCAGCCACTCC
>JBGPLH010000070.1:0-11850 GCA_041486365.1 Thermodesulfobacteriota bacterium
CGATGTCCTCCGCCTGGATGTTGACGACGGTCGGGACGACCTCGGCCGCCACCCGCTCGAAGGCGTCCTGGGCGGCCAGCACAGAGGCGGAGGGGGCGTCCGCGTCGTTCGCGGCGCCCCGGCCGCAGCCGGTCGGGAGGACCCCGAGGATTCCCACGATCAGGATCACTCCGAGGCGGTCGCCCATGCGCCTGGCCGCGCGGCGCAGCCGACCGAGGATTCCCGCCGGGGGCTGGGCCGCGGGGACCGGCAGCACCGGCGCCTCCGGCGCGGGCACCCGCCCGAGGAGCTCCCGGATCCGCGGCAGCGCGGCCTCCGCGGCTTCCTCGCCGCGCCGGATCGTCTCCTCGACGCGCGTGAAGTCGGCCCAGTGGATGTCTGCGACGGGCGGGCGGATCACGACATCGGCGTCCTGGAGCTGGATCTCCTTGAGCCGGTTTCGCGTGATCGCGTTCGTTCGAATCAGCACGTTGAATCCGTAGCGCAGCTCCTGCGTGTCCTCGAGGTCCTCGGCCACGTCCACGGCGATCGTGATCTCGCCGCCGACCTCCGCGAGCGAGCCGATGGGCACCACGTTCACCCAGCCTCCGTCCACGAGCCGCATCCCCTCGTACTCGATGGGCGGGAACACGCCCGGGATCGCACAGGACGCGGACACGGCGGGCCGCAGCGGCCCCCGCGAGATGAAGACCGGCCGCGCTGAGCCCAGGTCGAGCGCGCTGACGATCAGGGGGATGGAGAGGTCCTCGAAACGGATGTCGTCCACGAGCGATCCAATCCCGGAGAGGAAGTCCTCCATCGGGATCATGGAGATCTTCGTGGCGCCGAAGCCGTAGAACAGGCCGCGCCGGACGAGGTTCGTGAAATTGTAGAAGAACCCGACGTTCTCTTCCTTGTTACGCGACTGGAGGAAGTGGAACTTCGTCCGCCGGTAAGCTTCCGACTGGAAGTAGGCGGTGAAGCGCTCCCGCGTGCGCTCCACGTCGCGCAGGTGCGCGTAGGACGCCCCGACGAGGGCGCCGAAGCTCGTGCCGGCGATGGCATCGATGGGGATGCCCTCCCGCTCGAAGACGCGAAGCACGCCCAGGTGGGCCAGACCCCGGGCCGCGCCGCCGCCCAGGGCCAGGCCTATTTTCTTCTCTTCCGCCATGCGGATCTTATCGGCTCATCTTCATGGAACACGCGGCCGGAACACGCGGGGCGCCTCGGTCCCGCGGGCGTCCTAGGCGCGGTGCCCGTTGCCGGGCCGGGCGGCCCGGGCCTGCTCCAGATAGCTCGAGGCCACGGTCCCCGGATCGAGCTGGAGGCAGCGGGCGTACGCGAGGAGGTAACCACGCAGGTAGACCTGGGAGGGAAGTCGATCGTACGCGTTCGATTCGATGAGCCGGAGAGTGGTCTGCCCGATCTTCGTGCTCGCGGCGACCTCTTCGAGCCGGAGCCCCCGGGCGTCGCGGATCCTCCGGAGCGTCGGGCCGTCGTAGGGGCCCTGAACGTCGATCGGCGCGATCGCGGGCCGGGCGGGCAACGGCCTGTGTCGATTGAGGGTCGCGCGGGCGCGGGCGGCGGCCGGGCGCTCCTCGGTCATGCCGACGGCCGGCTGGGCGACGATTTCCTCCCGCGCGGGCTCGGGACGCGCCTCCTCGCGCTGCGCGTCGCGGAGGATGGTGGCGATCTCGCTGGGTTCCGGTGCGATCGGCTCCGGGACGGGCGGCGCTGTCAGGGCGCGGTATGCGTGCTCGATCCGGAGGATCATCGCCATCCGCTCCCGGGGAGAAAAGAGCGAATAGGAAGCGAGCGAGTCCTCCCCGTAGCTCAGGAGGGCGAGCTCGTAGGCGCGATCGATCTCGTGGCGCGGAGCGCCCGGAGCAACCTCGAGGATGGCGAAGGGATTGGTCTCGTTGTCGTTCATCTTGCCGCCGTCCGATACACGTTCCGGGCCGGCGGCGGGCTCGAAGCGCCCGCCGGGGCCGTAATCCTGTTCGGGAAAGGTTTCAGCCCGTGCCGTGGAGCCCGCTCCCCAGGGAGGCGCCGCCCGTCGGAGCGGGGTCCTTCTCGAGAAGCTTTCGCGCCATCCGGCCGATGAACACGGCCGGCTCGGAGAGCGGGAACTCCGTGAGGAGAAGGCTCCGGCGCTTGATCGACTTCCAGACCGCGTTGTCGTAGTTCACGTAACCGAGGTAATCGACGTCCAGATCGAAATAGCGTCGGCAGACCTTCCGGATCGCGAAACCCACCTGGATGTCTTCCGCCGTGCGCACCTGGTTCATGACCACGCGGAGTCGGAAGCGTTGCATCTCTTCCCGGATTCGCGCGCCCGCGCGCGGATCCATTCCGTCGATCGCCGAGAGCAGATCGGCCGGCGTGCGGATTGACTGCTCCGAGCGGCCGTCGGCCACGCGATCGACCAGCGTCTTCACGCGGGCGTCGGCGGTGGCCCGGCGGAGCCTCCGGAAGAAGCTCGCCTTGATGAAAGCGTAGGCGTTCTCGAGCGACGTGGGCTCGGGGATCACGACGAAGATCCCTTCCTCGGCCACGAGGAACAGGTCGAGCGTGTTGAAGGAAGCTCCGGCGCCGAGATCGATGACCACCACGTCGGCCTCGAGATCGCGCAGCGTGCGGACGAGCCGCGCCTTGTGCTCGTGCTTGGGATTGGCCGCGCCCAGCACGCTCTGCGCGCCGCTGATGAGGCGGAGGTTCTGGATTCCGGTCGGGACGATCACGTCCTCGACCACGTCCACCCGCCGCGTGATGAGATCCTTCAGCGTTCGATCGGGGAACTCGAGGCCCAGGTAGGTGTGGAGGTTCGCGCCGCCGAGATCGGCGTCGACGAGAATGACCCGCCGGCCGGTCCGGGCGAACTCCGCCGCGAGGTTGCAGGCGAAAAAGCTCTTGCCGACGCCGCCCTTGCCTCCCCCCACCGCGAGGATGCGGGCCCCGAGAGGGCGCGCCGTGATCTCGGAATAGCCCGCCGGCCGCGACCCGAAAAGGTCGCCGTGGACGGGCGCGACACCGCCGTAGGTGTGAAGCTTGGTGGGCTCCATGCGCCAGGCTCCCTGGTCCCCCTTCCAGGCGGGCCCTCATCGATGCGCGAGGTCAGCCCGCGGCGTCGATCCGGGGGGTGCGCCGTTTCGGCGCGGATCTCGATGCCCGCGGGGTCAGTCTTCGCGCAGCTCGGCGTTCCAGTACGACGCGTCGACGATGTTCAGGAACGGGAGCCACTCGCGGTGGCGGATCTCCGTCACGAGCAGCCCCATCATCGGGGTCCACTTCGGCCGCCGCGGATGGCGCAGCAGCCGGACGCCTGCCTCCTGCGGGATCATGCCGCCCTTCCGGCGGTTGCAGGCGAGGCAGGAGCAGACGATGTTCTCCCAGGTGCTCGTTCCGCCCAGGGACCGCGGGATCACGTGATCCAGGTTCAGCTCCGACCTCGGATACTGGATCCCGCAGTACTGGCACGTGTTCTTGTCGCGCGCGTAGATGTTGTGGCGGCTGAAGCGGACGTGCCGCCGCGGCATCCGATCGAACGCGATGAGGACGATCACCTTCGGGATCTTGACGACCCTGTCCACCAGACCGATCGTCTGATCGTGGGCCTCGATGGCCAACTCGCTCCAGCTGTCGAAATCGAACGTCTGGTAGTGCTTGTCGATGGCGCGGGCGAGCCCCTGGTACAGGAGCGAGAATGCCCGTCTTGCCGTCGTCACATGGATCGGCATGTACGAGCGGTTCAAGACGAGGACGCTAGCGTGGACCATGGTGCTCGTTTGGTTTACCGGTGACCGCGCCACGCCTGCGCGTGGCGGGCGGGGGGGGACTGGGGGGCCGACCGCAAGGGCCCCGGTTTTGCGAGAGCATACACGGCGAATCGGCGGAGATCAACGAAAATCATGGCGGAATGCCGAGGCTACCGCGGGGAAGTCGGCCTCTTCCAGGGTGCGTGGATCGAGCAGCACGGCTCCCTCCCGCAGGCGGGCCAGCACGGGCGGGTCGGCGGCCCGGATCCGCTCCTCCACCTTGTGCGCCGGCACGCCCTCCGAACGCACGGCGACGAGGCGGGTCGGGAGCGGCTTGAGCGCCCAGGCGCCGCCGCCGAGCTGCGAGGCCCCGTCCTCCACACTCACCCGGAAGCCCGGACCCAGCGTCGCGCGAAGAAGCCGCGCGAGCCGACGCGCCCGGCGGTCGAGCTCGGCGGGCGCCAGCGCGAGCATCCTCAGCACCGGGATACGCGTCCTCGCCTCCTCCGGATCGCGGAGCCCACGAAGCGTCTCGGAGAGCGCCGCGAGCGTCATCTTGTCGGGCCTGAGCGCGCGGGCCAGTGGATTTCGCCTCATGCGATCGAGCAGGTCGCGGCGCCCGAGCGCGATGCCCGCCTGCGGGCCTCCCAGGAGCTTGTCCCCTGAGAACATCACCAGATCAGCGCCGTCCCGCAGGATCGCCTGCACGGGCGGCTCCGCGGGCAGCCCCCAGGGGCGCAGATCGAGGAAGGTCCCCGAACCCGCGTCCACGACCAGCGGGACGCCCGCGCGCCGCGCGACGGGGGCAAGCTCGCTCTCGGACACGCTCCGTGTGTACCCTTCCATCCGGAAGTTCGATCGGTGGACCTTGAGGAGCAGCGCCGTGTCCGGCCCGATGGCGCTCTCGTAGTCGCGCGGGTGGGTCCGGTTCGTCGTGCCGACTTCGTGCAGCCGCGCTCCCGTGCGCTCGATGATATCGGGCAGGCGGTAGGTGCCGCCGATCTCGACGAGCTCGCCCCGCGAGATCACCACTTCCCGGCCGCGCGCGAGCGTGTCGAGCGCGAGCAGCAGGGCGCCCGCGTTGTTGTTCACCGCGAGCGCCGCCTCCGCGCCCGACAGCTCGCGGAGGAGGGGCTCGACGTGGCCGCCCCGGGACCCGCGCTCGCCGGTGGCAAGATCGAGCTCGAGGTCGGTGTAACCCGTGGCCGCGGCCAGCACGGCCCGCGCCGCCTCCGCGCCGAGCGGCGCTCGACCCAGGTTCGTGTGGAGGAGGATGCCGGTCGCGTTGAGCACGCGGCGGGGCGAGAAGCGGCTCGTTCCCGCCAGCCGCGCCCCGGCCCGCGCGAGGATAGCGGCGGGGTCCGCGTCCGGGTCAGCGCCGCGCCGGACCTCCGCGCGCGCGTCCTCGATCGTCTCGCGAAGAGCGCGCAGGAGCGCGCCCCGGCCGTGCCGGGCGATGAGCGCGGGCGCACCGGATTCGTTCAGGAGTCTGGAGACGGAAGGAAGTCGGCGGAGAGGGTCGCCGGGGGAGGGCATCAGCGGACCAGCGCGGGCTCGTCCGGCGGGTCCCGGTCCAGCACCTCGCGCACGAGGGTTACGCCGCCGTACTCGGCGTTCTCCTTGACGAGCCGCTCGGCGAGATCGGCGTCACGCGCCTCGAAGGCCTTCACGATGGCGTGGTGCTGCTCGATCGCGCGATCGATCTTCCCGGCGACGTGGAGCGAGATCCGGAATCGCTGGAACTGCTGGACGAGGTTTTGCACCAGTTTGCAGAGCTTGTCGTTGCCGCAGGCGCGCAGGAACACCTCGTGGAACTCGTTGTGGACCCGGTAGCAGGCCTTCGAGTCTCCCTTGCGCGCGAACTCCTCGAGCTGGTTGTTCAGCTCCTCCATGCGGCGGAGGTCACGCTCGGTGAGCTTGTCGGTGGCTATTCGCGCCGCATGGCCTTCCAGGATGCTCTTGATCGCGTAGAACTCCATCACGTCCTTCTCCGTGACGGGGCTCACGACCGCGCCGCGCCGGGGCGTGACGGTGAGGAAGCCCTCCGACTCGAGCTGGCGGAAGGCTTCCCGGACGGGGGTCCGGCTGATCCCGAGCCGCTCGGCGATCTCCGACTCGGCCACGCGCTCGCCGGCCTTCAGGCTCCCGCGGATGATCGCCTCGCGGATCGACTCGACGATCTTCTCGCGCAGCGTCTGGTGCTTCTCGATGCTGAAGCGGGTGCGATCGATCCCCATGACTCCCTGCTTCCGGGACGCCGGCCCCGAGACCGCGGCGGCGTCTTCGGCCCCGGCCTCCAGTTGCCCAGGCTCATTGTATGCAGTATACATACTGCGTCAAGCGGGCGTCGGGACTGTAACGTAGCGTCGAACATTTTCGAATTCGTTTGAGGAGGGCGACCCCCTCTGGTATCTTCCGGCCGGCCGAGTTTTCCCGCCAGATTGCCGGGAAAAACGCGCCTCCCCTCCGGCGTCTCGCGTCTCCTCATTATCAGGCTGCGACTGCGCGGTGGAATTCCCTCCTGCGATAGGACAGGGCTTGCATGGCCAGTGAAATCTTCGTCAACGTGACGGCCGGGGAAACCCGGGTCGCCCTCGTCGAGAACGGGCTGATCGTCGAACTCTACGTCGAGCGCGAGCGCGACAGGAGCATCGTCGGGAACATCTACAACGGCCGCGTGCTCCGGGTCCTCCCCGGGATGCAGGCGGCTTTCGTCGACATCGGACTGGAGAAGGCCGCGTTCCTCTACGTCTCGGACATCTACGAGGAGATGGACGAGTACGACGTGAGCGGCGAGAAGGCCGACGACGATGAAGAGGAGGGCAGGCGGCGGCGCGGAGGCGGCTCGGGCGCGCCTCCGCGGATCCAGGACCTGCTCAAGGAGGGGCAGGAGATCCTCGTGCAGGTGGCCAAGGAGCCGATCGGCACCAAGGGCGCCCGGATCACGTCCCACGTCTCGCTTCCCGGCCGCAACCTGGTCTTCATGCCTTACATGGACCACGTCGGCGTCTCCCGCCGGATCGACAACGACAAGGAGCGCAAGCGGCTGCGCGAGATCGTGCTCAAGGCCAAGCCGCCCGGCTGCGGCTTCATCGTGCGCACGGCGAGCGGCGGCACGACGGCGGAGGAGCTGCAGGCCGACATGGCCTACCTCGTGAAGCTCTGGGAGGCGATCCGCGAGCGGAAGGAGACCGTGCAGCCCCCGGGCCTCGTCCACGCCGAGCTCACGCTCACCCTCCGCGCCGTCCGCGATCTGTACACCTCGGAGGTCTCGCGGCTCGTCATCGACGACGAGCGGCAGTACAACGAGATCGTCGAGTTCATCCGAACGTTCATGCCGGCCACCAAGCACACCGTGGAGCGCCACGACAAGGCGGATCCGATCTTCGATCACTTCGGGATCGAGGTGGACATCGACGAGGCGCTGCGACGGAAGGTATGGCTGAAGTCCGGCGGCTACATCATCGTCGAGCAGACGGAGGCCCTCACCGCCATCGATGTGAACACGGGGCGCTACGTCGGCAAGCGGAGCCTCGAGGACACGATTCTCAAGACGAACCTGGAAGCCGTGAAGGAGGTCGTCTACCAGCTCCGATTCCGGAACATCGGCGGGATCATCATCATCGACTTCATCGACATGGAGCGGGAGTCCAACCGGGAGAAGGTCTTCGGCGCGTTCCGTGAAGCGCTGCGCTACGACAAGGCGAAGACGAACATCCTGAAGATCAGCGAGCTCGGGCTCGTGGAGATGACGCGCAAGCGGACCCGGGAGAACCTGATCCAGGTGCTCTGCGAGCCCTGCTCCTACTGCGAGGGGCGCGGCTACCTGAAGTCGAAGGTGAGCATCTGCTACAAGATTTTCCGCGAGGTGAAGCGCGAGGCGGCCAATTTCCGCGGCCAGAAGATCATCGTGAACACGCACCCGGAGGTGGCCGAGCTGCTCTACGACGAGGAGCACGGCGGCGTGGAGGAGCTAGAGCGGACGTCCGGCAAGACGATCATCATCCGCGCCAAACCCTCGCTCCATCAGGAGTCCTTCGAGATCCAGGGAATCTGATCGGTGCCTGGCTTGACTTATTGACTTTTGGCCTTCGAAATACAGGCGGATTCCGAGGGGGCCGGGAGCCCTACGGGCGATTTTCCATGGAGATACGGGAGGGTTGACACCCGCCCGCCCGTTCCCTAGACTCACGCCCTTTCCACTTCCGGGCCGCGCTCCTGCCTCTCGAGGAGCGGCCCCGGCCAGACGCAACCGAAGAAGAGGTCGACTCGTGTACGCGGTGATCCAGACGGGCGGGAAGCAGTACCGGGTCGAGGTGGGCTCGAAGCTCCGCCTCGAGAAGCTGGACGGCAATGTGGGCGAGACCGTCACCCTGAGCGAGGTGCTCCTCGTCGGGGGCGAGTCGCCGCGGATCGGCCGGCCGGTCCTCGACGGGGTGAGCGTCGAGGCGAGGATCCTCGAGCAGGGCCTCGCGAAGAAGATCAAGGTCTACAAGAAGAAGCGCCGGCAGGGCTACGAGCGGACCCGCGGGCACCGCCAGCCCTTCACGCGCGTCGAAGTGCAGAAGATCAACGCATAGGCGGTCCGCCGCGGGCGGCCTCACCGAGGAACGCGATGGCTCACAAGAAGGGACAGGGCTCCAGCCGGAACGGGCGCGACTCGCAGGGCCAGCGCCGTGGCATCAAGGTGTATGCCGGCGAGCGGGTCCTGGCGGGCGCGATCCTCGTGCGGCAGGTCGGCACGAGAGTCCACCCGGGATCCAACGTGGGTCTCGGTCGGGACTACACCCTGTTCGCCAGGTCCGGCGGCGTCGTGAAGTACGAATCCTTCGGCGACGGCAAGACCCGCGTGAGCATCGTCGCCGCCTGACGGCAGCGCCCCTTCCGCATCCGACCCCGAGACCCCGCGCGCGAGATACGCCGGCCTCGGGGTTTCGTTTTTTCGGTTCCGGCCCTCCGGCCCGTCCGGAGGCCGGAGGTCCCGCCCGAAGGGCGGGCCGACAAGATCCAAGAGGGAGCGGGTACCCCCATGAAGTTCATCGACGAGGCAACCATCGAGGTGAGCGCCGGCCACGGCGGGAAGGGATGCGTCTCGTTCCGCCGGGAGAAGTACGTCCCGCGCGGCGGCCCCGATGGGGGCGACGGGGGCCGCGGGGGCAGCGTGATCGTCCTGGCGGACCCGCAGCTCTCCACCCTCATCGACCAGACCTATCAGAGGCATGCCACCGCGGGTGACGGCGTCCAGGGCGGATCGTCCCGCCGATCAGGCGCGAACGGAGAAGACAGGATCGTCCGGCTCCCCGTCGGAACCGTGATCCGGGACGTGGCGACCGGGGAGATGCTCGTCGATCTCGACGCCCCCGGGGCCCGGTTCGTCCTGGCCCGCGGAGGACGAGGCGGCAAGGGCAACAGCTTCTTCGCCACGCCCACCCGGCGGGCGCCCCGGGTCAGCCAGCCCGGGGAGCCGGGGGAGGCGCGGCGCGTGCGCTTCGAGCTCAAGCTCCTCGCGGACATCGCGATCATCGGTCTGCCGAACGCGGGCAAGTCGACGCTCATCTCGCGAATCAGCGCCGCCCACCCCAGGATCGCTGACTACCCCTTCACGACGTTGATCCCCAATCTCGGCGTCGTGCGCGTCGACGAGGAGCGAAGCTTCGTCGTGGCGGACGTGCCGGGCCTGATCGAGGGGGCGCATGAAGGGGCTGGACTGGGCCACCGCTTCCTGCGGCATGTGGAGCGCTCGCGGGCGCTGGTCCACCTCGTCGACGCGAGCGCGGGCGATCCGGAGGGCGCGCTCGCCGCCTGGCGCACGGTGCGGCGCGAGCTGGCGATGTACGACGCGTCGCTGGCCGCCCGCCCGGAGATCGTCGTGCTCTCGAAGATCGACGCGCTCTCCGGGGCGGAGCAAGCGCTCCCGGCCATTCGCGCCGCCTTCGCGGCGGAGGGGATAGCGCCGCTGGCCATCTCCGCGGTCACGGGCGAAGGGCTTCCCGTGCTCATCGCGGCCATGGCGGAGCGGGTGGAGCGGGAGCGGCGGTCCGAGTGGGAGCACGCGACCGGGGAGGAAGTCCGGCCATGAGCACTGACGGCGCGGGCGCGATGACGCCCGCCGGGATCATCGCGGAGCGGCGTCGGGCCGTGGCGAAGGTCCGGCGCGTCGTGGTGAAGGTGGGAAGCGCGGTGCTCACACGCGACGGCGCGGGTCTCCAGTCACGGGCCCTGGGGCGGATCGCGCGCGACACGGCGGAAGTGCTCTCCTCCGGCGTGGAGGTGATCCTCGTCTCCTCCGGCGCCATCGCCGCGGGGCGCAGCCGCCTGCGAATGACGGAGCGCCCGCGAACGATCCCGCAGAAGCAGGCCGCAGCGGCGGTGGGGCAGTCGGCGCTGATCCAGGCCTGGGAGCGCGCGTTCTCATCCCATCACCGGCGCCTGGGGCAGGTGCTCCTCACCGCCGAGGATCTCGCCAGCCGCCCCCGGTTCCTGAACGCGCGCCGCACGCTCCTGACCCTTCTCCGGCTGGGCGTCGTGCCCGTGATCAACGAGAACGACACCGTGGCCGTGGAGGAGATCAAGTTCGGGGACAATGACCATCTCTCCTCCCTCGTGACGAATCTCATCCAGGCGGATCTCCTCGTCATCCTCACGGACACGGAAGGCCTCCACGATGCCGATCCGCGCGTCTCCCGCCGCGCGAGGCTGATCCCGATCGTGCGCGAGTTCACGCCGGCCATCGATCGGCTGGCGCGGAGCGAGCCGGGCGAGGTCGGGACGGGCGGCATGGCCAGCAAGGTGGCCGCCGCGCGAAAGACCAGCCACTTCGGCGTCCCCTGCGTGGTGGCGAGCGGACGCCGGCAGCGGATCGTCTCGCGGATCCTGGCGGGGGAGCCGCTGGGCACGCTCTTCCTCCCACGCCCGGCGCGCCTGTCGAGCCGCAAGCACTGGATCGCCTTCACGCGGGAGCCCCAGGGCACCCTCCGGGTGGACGAGGGCGCCGTGGCCGCGCTTCGCGAGCGCGGGAAGAGCCTCCTCCCGTCCGGCGTCGTGGAGGTCGCGGGGCGTTTCCGTTCCGGGGACCTCGTGCGGGTCGTCGACCCCCGGGGGCGCGAGTTCGCCCGCGGGCTGGCCGGATACGGCGCGGAGGAGATCGCCCGGATCCGGGGGCTGCGCACGTCCGAGATCGAGAAGGCGCTCGGCTACCGATCCACGGACGAGGTGATCCACCGGGACGACCTCGTGTTGCTCTGAGCCCCGGTCGCCGGTAGGATCGGGGCTTCGGGCGTTTCGCGAAGCAGGTGACGAGAGGGACGGCGATGTCGGAATACGAGATCGAGCTCGAGGCTCTGGGAAAGCGCGCGCGCGCCGCCGCCCGGCGGCTCTCGGTGATCCCCACCGGGGTGAAGGACCGCGCGCTTGGCGCGATGGCCGCGGCCCTGCGGGCGAAGACCGACGGGATCCTCGAGGCCAACCGGACCGACCTCGAGATCGCGCGCAAGGGCGGCCTCTCGACCGCCTTCGTCGACCGGCTCTATCTCGATGCGAAGCGCGTGGAGACCATGGCGGAGGGGATCGACGTGGTGCTGGGTCTGCCGGATCCCGTGGGCGAGACGATCCGCGCCTGGCGCCGCCCGAACGGGATGGCGATCCAGAAGATCCGGGTGCCCATCGGCGTGATTGCGATCATCTACGAATCGCGCCCCAACGTGACGGCGGACACCGCGGCGCTCTGCCTCAAGTCGGGCAACGCCATCGTGCTGCGTGGAGGGAAGGAAGCATTTCATTCCAACCGCACCATCGCGGGAATCCTCGCGGAGGCCGCCGGGGGCGCCGGCGTTCCCGCCGACGCCATCCAGTTCGTTCCCTGGACCGACCGCGCCGCGGTACCCCCCCTCCTCAGGCTCGACCGTCACATCGATCTCGTGATCCCCCGGGGCGGCGAGGCGCTCGTGCGCATGGTGACGGAGACGGCCACGATCCCGGTGATCCAGCACTACAAGGGCGTCTGCCACGTCTTCGTCGACAGGGACGCCGATCTCGAGATGGCCGAGCGGATCTGCTTCAACGCGAAGGTGCAGCGCCCCGGCGTGTGCAACGCCATGGAGACGATGCTGGTGCACGC